>NZ_DATJIY010000180.1:0-29134 GCF_035492835.1 Dinghuibacter sp. | reverse complement strand
GCCGGACTGGGTCGCGGTGGGATTGAGCTGGACGTAAGTCTGGGCTTGGGTGATTGCGAACAGGCAGGTTGTGGCAGCCAGGAGGATTAAGCGTTTCATATTGGTGGTTTAGCAGGGAAGTAATTCAAGATATGAGGAAAGCTAATAATCTCCAAAAAAATATCCCCGTCGCGATGGACGGGGTATATTTTTTTCGGCTATCAGAGGGATCTAAGGTTCCCCGATCCTGCCGGACCGGGCGTGGGTAAAATTATATTGAAAGTCGTTTTGGGCTTTGTAAGGGCCCGCCTGGAAAAGCGGGCCGTTTGCTAACCTATGAATAACACCTAATCGTTGTGAGAACAAAGATACATGGCGGAATCGCGATTGGGTGTTATCCGGAAGCTAATGGGGTCCTAACGGTTGGTTAAACGGGCGGCGCACAGGGGGCGCGGATGTGGCGCGGATGTGGCGCTGCGCGGGAGGGATATGTATGAAAAACCCCTCCGTAATCGGAGGGGCTACTTCATTTTGGGGCTTTTCAAGAATACAGAACCGCTCTGCAATGCGAGCAAAAAATGATATGCAGGTTTAACTATTGTAATAAAAAAAATACCCTAACCGGAAGGGTAAGGGATATTTTTTGACTGGCTTTTCTCTGAGACCCCAGTCTCCGCACATTGTCACACACACGTAGAGGATAATGGATTGGATCATTCTCACGTCATTCGCGGGCGCAAAAGTAAGCTATAATGAAAAACTACAATCTGTATTGAGGGGTGGGTAAGCGGTGGGAGTTTTGAAGAAGGCCTGCCTGGAAAAGCAGGCCGATTGCTAACCTATGAATAACACCTAATCGTTGTGAGAACAAAGATAGGATGACACACGACGACTTTGTGTTATCCGGACGCAAAGTGGTTCTTAAGCTTTGGTTAATCGGAGTCCGTAGAGATTATTCCTATAGAGAATATGCGCTCGGCGTGAAGGGTTTGTGCCGGCGTGGCGCGGGCGCGCGTAGAGGATCGATTACACGCGCCGGCGGCGTTGCAAACGGTCGAAGAGCAAGCCGAGCAGGAACGCGACCACGCAGCCGATGAGGACTTCTTCGGCGCGGACGAGGGCGGTGATCAGCGCAGTGTGGAGCGCGGTGTGGACGATGAGGGAGGGCGCCATGACGATGACGACGGTGACGGGCGCGAGCTTCCAGCTGCCGGGGTATTTGGGGAAGGAGGTGCTGATAAGGATCGCGGCGGTGATGCCGACCATCATCGATGTAAAGCTGACGCCGGTGATCAAGAGGGCAACCATCCCGATGGCGCAACCGCTCAGGGTGTTGACGACCCGGGAGATGGTGTTGTTGCGGAGGTTGATGAAGTCGGGCTCGGAGACGATGATCACCGAGATCAGTGCCCATTCCCGGCGGTCGGTGCCCAGGAGCTCCAGGAAGCCCCAGGAAATAAGACAACCCAGCACGATCCGGAAGACGTACAGCAGCGTATTGCGGGTGAAGCGAAAAGTGAGGTCCATATCGGCAGTTGTGGTGGGCGGGGCATGGGCGGCACGGGGCGTGGGCGGTGCGGGGGCGCGGGGCGCGGCCCTACATCAGCGCGTCGAGCATTTTCCGACCTTCGGCCTTGGTCGCGGGGTCGTCCTCGGTCTGGACGGGCAGCTTGACGAGGGTCTCGAGGGCCGTTATGGCCTTTTCGGTCTGGTCGTCTTCTTTGTAGACCTTGGCGAGGTCGAGGTAATTGATGATATAGCTGGGGTTGATCGAGCGGCATTTTTCAAAACAGGCGATGGCGGTTTTGATCGTGGCGTCGGGGATACCGCCGTAGAGGACCTTAGCCTCGGCCCTTTCCGCGCCGCTCATATGGAACGCCATGATATTCCATAGACCCAGCAGGTACCAGGCGCGGTAATTCTTCGGGTCGAGCTTGATGGCTTTGTCGCAAAGGTTCTTGACGTCCCGGCCGTATTCCGCCCGTTTTTTGGCGCTGAGGCCCGGCGTCAGGCGGAAATCGGCGACGGCCAGGGCGACGTGGGCGTCTGCGTTGGTGCTGTCCACCTTGAGGGCGCGGCCGGCGAGGTCCTGGGCTTCGGTATAAAAAGTGGTCGCCTTGCCTTTGTCGGTCTGGCGGCCGCCGATCCGGCTGGCCATAAAGCTGCACTGGACCAGGGCATGGAGGTTGTCGGGCTGAACGACGAGGGCGGACTTGTATTTGGCGTAGGCGTCCTCTTCCTTGAGGTTTTTGACGAGCTGGTCGCCTTCGGCGGCCATGTCATCGGCGGTCTGGGCGAACGTACGGGTGACGCTGCCCAGGGCGAGCGCGGCTATCAAGAGATATTTGGAGATCGACATGCCCGTAAATTAGAATATTTTGCTGTATTCCACCGCGACGGTGCCCTGGAAGTTGAGGAGGGGCGGGTTGATCTTCGCCACGCGGATGTCGACCCGGGTCAGCTGCGGGAACTGGTCCTTTAGCAGGTGGGTCATCTCCATGGCCAGGGTCTCGAGGAGCTCCTCCGGCAGGGTCATCCGCTGCTTTACCAGCTCGTAGACCGCAACGTAGTTGATGGTCTCATGGAGGTGCCGGACCGGCTGGGCGGGGTCGGGCCACTCGAGGCTCAGGTCCAGCTCGAACCAGGCGCCGAGCTTTTGCTCGTGCACGTAGAGGCCGTGGTAGCCGTAGAAGCGCAATTTTTCAAGCCTGATAGTCATGGGGAGCCTCGCTTTAGTGCAAGCCTTCTGCCGTAAGGTACCGCTCCGCATCGAGGGCGGCCATGCAGCCGCTGCCCGCGGCGGTGACGGCCTGGCGGTAGTTCTTGTCCTGGACGTCGCCGGCGGCGAAGACGCCCTGGATGTTGGTCTTTGTGGTGCCGGGAACGGTCTGGATATAGCCCTGGTCGTCCATGTCGAGCCAGCCCTTGAAGATGCCGGAATTGGGCTCGTGGCCGATGGCGACAAAGAAAGCGCTGACCGGGATGGTCTCTTCCAAGCCCGTCTTGTTGTTGCGGATACGCACGGCTTCCACCTTGTTGTCACCGATCACCTCGGCCGCCTCGGAATTCCAGTAGACGACGATGTTGGTGGCCTTGAGGACGCGGTCCTGCATCACCTTGGAGGCGCGCATTTCGCCCTTGCGGACGAGCATATGTACAGTTGTACATAATTTAGAAAGGTACAGCGCCTCTTCGGCCGCGGTGTCCCCGGCGCCGACGATGGCCACGTCTTTTCCTTTAAAGAAAAAACCGTCGCAGACCGCGCAGGCGCTGACGCCATAGCCGTTCAACCGCTGCTCGCTTTCCAGCCCCAGCCACTTGGCGCTGGCGCCGGTGGAGACGATCACGGAATCGGCGGTCATCCACTTTTCCTCGTCGATCTCCACGCGGAGCGGACGGCTGTCGAAGTCGACCTTGGTGGCCATCCCGAAACGGACGTCGGCGCCCATGCGGGTGGCTTGTTTTTCAAAGTCGATCATCATCTCCGGTCCCTGGATACCGGCGGGGTAGCCGGGATAGTTCTCGACCTCGGTGGTGATGGTCAGCTGGCCGCCGGGTTGGATACCTTGATATAGAACGGGTTTGAGGTTTGCCCGGGCCGCGTAGATCGCGGCGGTGTAGCCGGCGGGGCCGGAGCCTATGATGAGACAGTGTACGTGCTCGACTTCTTGTGCCATGCAATGGTAATTAAGGGTGCAAATTTACGGAAATAGTTAACTTGCTCCTTCTTGCTTATGGAACGGTCGACCGCTGCCGAACGAGACCTCCTGCGCCGGTTTTCGGATGGGGATCCCGCCGCCCTGGAGGCGTTGGTGGCCGCGTATTTCCCCATTATGTGCCGGTTTGCGGAGAGATTCCTGGCCGACCCGGATTCGGCCAAGGACGTCGTCCAGGAGGCGTTTATCCACCTTTGGAACGGCCGGAGGCCTTTCGCGACGATGGCCAGCCTGCGGAGCTACCTGTTTGCCTCCACCAGGAACGGCTGTCTCAACTACATCCGGGGCCGGGAAAGACAGGAAGGTAAACACCAGGCAGCCACTGCGCTGGATCCCACGGAAATGGATTCTGTCCTGACGGAAATGGTCAAGGCGGAGTTCCTTTCCGCGGTATATGACACCGTCCGCCTGATGACGCCCCAGATGCAGGAGGTTTTTTACCTGAGCTTCAGGGAGGGGCTGACGGTAAAAGAAATATCGATTCATCTTAATATGAACCTGAAGGCCGTAAAGAAGCAGAAATATAAGGCCCTCGTCATCCTTCGCAACAAATTCGGACCGGGCGGACCGGTCGCGCTCCTGCTTTGACCACGCACTCCTGCAAAAAATCCGGCGGCTAAAAAAAAACTTTGGCGTCGCGGGGGTCGATTTTTCCCGGCCGGTGTTTTCCTTATACCAAATCGCCCCAAACCTTGGAGCCAAACAATATTACCCCCTTCGAACAGGCCTCGTATATCGCCTCGGTGATCTACAAGGCCATGGAAAAGGAAGCGCTTACGGAAAATGAACGGAAGGACCTCGACGCCTGGATCGCCGAAAACGATCGTCATGCCCGGGCCTTCTCGGAGCTGCAGGACAGGGAGGCATTGGAGGAGGAGCTCCGGGCGCTGGCAGGGTATGATACACGATCGGCCGCCAGGCAGTTGTTTGACAGACTGGGCTTAGCGCCCGTCCGTAAAAGCGGTACGGTCCGCATGATCGTACGCTGGACGGCGGCCGCGGCCATCGTGGTCCTGCTGGCAGCGAGCGGCTGGTGGTGGATGGCGGGGCACCAAGGGAGGGGCAAAACCTATGGCGATGTAGCCCCCGGTGGTAATAAGGCCATCCTCACGCTGGCGGACGGGAGCAGGATAGCCCTGGACACCGTGCAAAACGGACAGCTGGCCGTGCAGGGCCAAACGCGGATCACCGGGCAGCATGGAGAAGTGACCTATAAAACAACCGGCAATACGGCCGACATCGCGTACAACACGATGACGACCCCCCGGGGGGGACAATACAAGCTGGTCCTCCCCGACGGCAGCAGCGTATTGTTGAACGCCGCGTCCTCCCTGCGGTATCCCACCGCTTTCACCGGCGGTAGCCGGACGGTGGAGCTAACGGGTGAAGCTTATTTCGAGATCGCAAAGAACACGACCCAGCCTTTTATCGTAAAGGCACGGGGAACAGACATAAAGGTATTGGGCACCGCCTTCAACGTGATGGCTTACGACGACGAGCCCGGCGTCCGGACGACGCTCGTCAACGGGGCTGTACAGGTAACCACGGCCAACGGGTCCAGGACGCTGGAACCGGGACAGCTGGCGGCGGCCGAAAACGGCGGGCTGACCGTTGGAGACGCGGACACGGACAAAGAGACGGCCTGGACGACCGGTTTCTTCAAGTTCGACCATACCGATATCCAATACATCATGCGGGAAGTCTCCCGCTGGTACGACATCGATGTCGTCTATGAAACCACCATGAACGCTTCCGACACCTATAGCGGACGAATCAGCCGCAACCTGCCCTTATCCGAACTAACCGCTTTCCTGGAAGGCAATGGAATACACCACTTCAGAATTGACGGCCGACAGCTGACGGTGCTGCCATAGAAAGACCGAAATATTTATCCAAAACTAATTAACGCATGAGTTTCAAACGTGTGAGGGGAGCCGCGCGCCTGCTGCTCCTGGCCCTTTGCTTGTCCGCCTCGGCGGCGGGCTTATCCCAAAGAATAACCCTGTCCGTTACAAACGCCCCCCTGGGAAAGGTCTTCGACGCCATTTCCAAACAGGGTCGCGTCTCGGTCGTGTACCGGGACGACATGATCCGGAACGCCCGGCCGGTTACGATGGATGTCAAGAACGTCACGGTGGAAGAGGCCTTGAAGGAATGTCTGAAGGGACAGCCTTTTACCTACCGGATCAACCGGAATATGATCGTCATCCAAAAGCCCAGTCCGTCCAGTGCCCAGGCGGACAATCCATTCGGGGATGTGCAGGGCAAAGTCCTGTCCGAGAACGGTGGGGGTGTTCCGGGCGCCACCGTCATGGTCAAGGGGACCAACCGGGGTAACCTGACCAATGAAAAAGGCGACGTGCTGCTGGAAAACATCCCGACGGACGTCACCCTCGTAGTGAGCCACGTGGGGTTTGAGACCCAGGAGATCCGGCTGAACGGTCGTACCGAATTCACGGTACACCTTAAGGTCCGGGTGAGTGAGGTGAGCGGGGTGGAGATCAACACGGGTATGTTCACCCGGAAGCAGGAAAGCTTTACCGGCGCCGCCACCACCTACACCGGCGAGCAGCTGAAGACCATCGGCAACAAGAACATCATCGAAAGCCTCAAGACCCTGGACCCGTCTTTTGTCGTCGTGCCCAACAACACCCAGGGTTCCGACCCCAATACGCTGCCCACCATCGAGGTCCGGGGTAAGACGACCATCAGCAACACGGACCTGAACGACCAGTTCAGCTCCGACCCCAACCAGCCCCTGTTCATCCTCGACGGCTTCGAGAGCACGCTACAGGCGATCTACGACCTGGACATGAACCGCGTGGCCTCGATCACCATCCTCAAAGACGCGGCCTCCACCGCGCTGTATGGCGCCAAGGCCTCCAACGGCGTGGTGGTGGTGGAGACCAAGCGTCCCCTGCCCGGGGAGCTGCGGGTGAGCTATACCGGCGATTTTTCCTTCGATCTGCCGGATCTGAGCAGCTACAACCTGATGAATGCCTCGGAGAAGCTGCAGTTTGAAAAGCTATCCGGCATGTACACGACCGGCGTCTATACCGGCGCCAACCAATGGCTGCTGAACCAGGAATACAACAACAAGCTGGCGCAGATAGAGCGGGGCGTCAACACGTACTGGCTCAGCGAACCGGTGCAGCTGGGCTTTACCGACCGGCATTCCGTGTCGATGAGCGGGGGCAACCGGGACCTGATGTTCACGGGGGGCGCCGACTACAGCAGCCAGAACGGGGTAATGAAGGGGTCCGACCGGGACGCCTGGGGCGGCTTTGTCGACCTTTCTTATCGCAAGGGCCGGGTGAACGTCACCGATATGCTCAATTTGTCGGGCTATACCTCGAACAACTCCCCCTACGGGTCTTTCTCCGCCTTCGCTCAGGCCAACCCCTATTATACCAAACGGAACGCCGACGGCTCGGTCCCGGTGTACCTGGATTCGACCAATGGCCAGCTGAATCCGCTCTATAACGCGACACTGTATTCTATCAGCCAAACCAAATACACCTACTTTAGCAACAGCCTGCAGGGCATTTTCACCCTGACGCCCAACCTGCGGATCCAGGCGGCCGGGCTGCTGAGCCAGGGCACGAACACGGCGGTGAACTTTACGCCGCCAGAGAACACGCAGTACCGGACGATACTCGACCCTCACCTGAGGGGTAGCTATACCAACAACAACGGCCAAAGCACGATGTACAGCGGGAACCTGATGGTGACTTATGCCACGACCGTGCGCCGGAACCAGGTCACCGTCAACGTGCGGTCGGACATCAGCCAGACGAAAAACTCTTCCGTCGGCTTTTCGGCCACGGGGTATCCCTACGGCACGGACGGGAACCCCTCCTTCGCCTACAGCTATACGCCTTATACGGTGCCCTCCTCCAGCATCAACACCGGCCGGGACGTGGGTTTCCTGGGGAGCGTCAACTACGCCTACGACCAGCGGTTCCTCTTCGACGGGACGTACCGGCTCGACGGCTCGAGCGTGTTCGGCTCCAACAAGCTCTTTAAACCCTTCGCCTCCGCGGGGCTGGGGTGGAATATCGGCAGGGAGAGCTTCCTGCGTCGCCTGGGCTGGATACAGCTGTTGAAGCTCCGGGGCGACATCGGGTACACTGGGAACGAGAACCTCGGTCAGTTCACGTCGGTGTCGACCTATTCTTTCCAGTCCGGTTCCTACAACCCGAACTTCGGGCAAGGACTGAGCCTCGAGTCTCTCGGCAACCCCAACCTGGAATGGCAGAAGACGCTCCAGTCCAGCTATGGCCTTGATTTCACCCTGCTCCGCAACCGGATCAGCGGTTACTTCGAATACTTCGACAAGGCGACAAATCCCCTGGTCGTCACCGCCAACGGCGCCCTGCCCTCTTCCGTAGGTCTGAATTCCGGCTACGAGATCAACGCGGGGAAGCTGACGACCAGGGGCGTGGATTTCAACCTGCGGGTCTCCCCTATCTATAACCTGCGCAAACGCATCATCTGGACCATCGGTATTACCGGCGAGGCCTACAAGAGCCGGTACAGCGACTTCGGCAGCAGGCTGGACGCCCTCAACAAACAGGAGCAGCAAAGCAACGGCCTGGTCCGTTACACGGACGGCTACAGCCCCGACGACATCTGGGCCGTGGTATCCAAGGGCATCGACCCGGCCACCGGGCATGAGCTCTTTCTGAAGAAGGACGGGACGCTCACCTACACCTACGATCCGAATGACATCACCCGTGTCGGCAATTCCGAGCCGAGGCTGGAAGGGGTCATCAACTCGAGCCTGGCGTATAAAGGCTTCACCCTGGGGGTCAACTTCCGTTACCGGATCGGCGGGGACGTATTCAACTCGGACCTGTACCAGAAGGTGGAGAACATTTCCCTGCAGGGCGTCTGGCAGAACCAGGACAAACGCGCGCTCTACGACCGCTGGCAAAAACCGGGGGATGTCGCGCAGTTCAAATCCATCTCCATACAAACCAGTACGCCGATGTCGTCCCGCTTCGTGGAGCTGGACAACCAGGTCATCGGGGAATCGTTCAACCTGGGCTGGCGGTCGTCGAACGGGTGGATCAGGAAGCTGCGGATGCAGTCGCTGAGCTTCAACTTGTACCTCAACGACCTGTTCTGGTTGGAAACCGTAAAGACCGAACGCGGGACGGGTTATCCGTTTGCACGGTCTTCTTCTTTCAGCATCAATGCTTCATTTTAAAAACGCGCTGGTATGAAATACATATATCTGTTGCTATTTGTTACACTCTGCGGCTGCAAAAAGTACCTCACGGTACAACCGGAAGGATCATACACGGGCCCGCAGGTTTTTTCCAACGAAAAAGCCATCCAGCAAGCCCTCAACGGTCTCTACAACCTCGTGGGCTCCGATTCGCTCTATGGGGGCAACCTGTCGATGACGACCGTGGAGCTGCTGGCGCAGCAATACAACAACGGGTCCTATAGCGCCGACAACGTCTACAACTCTTTCGAGGCGTATTCGTATACCAATACGAGCGTCCAGGCCGTGTTCGAGAATGTCTGGCAGACCGCCTACGCGGGTATCCTGGCCGCCAACGTCTTTATCAGCCAGATCGACGGCGCGGCCGCGGCGGGCGTGGTGACGGGCGCGCACGCCCAGCAGATGAAGGGCGAGGCCATCGCGATACGGGGCCTCCTGCATTTCGACATGCTCCGGTTATTCGGGCCGGTCTTTAGCACCGGGGCAAACAACCCCGCCATACCGTACTACACACGGCCCGATGGACAAACCCAGCCGATCCTCACCGCCACACAGGCGCTGGACAGCGTCCTGGCCGACCTGGCGCAGGCGGAGACCCTGCTGACCGGCGACCCGGTCATTACCGGCGGTGTCGTCTTCACGCCGGATTTTTACGCCGGGTACCGCAACCAGCGGCTGAACTACTACGCGGTCAAAGGCCTCCAGGCCCGGGCTTATCTGTACGGCGGCCAGACCTCCGCCGCCCACGATTCGGCCCTGGCGGTGCTCACCGAAGGCGGACGTTGGTTCCCCTGGCTCAATTACACCGCCATCGTGTCCAATACCACCAGCCCGGACAGGATATTCTCCCCGGAGGTGCTCTTCGGGCCGTACAACCAGGAGATGTACATCAACTTCAACAACTACTTCAACGCCAACCTGACGGCGGTGGACATCCTGGCCATGCAGCCCACCCGGCTCAACAACGTCTTCGAGGGCAACCAGAACGACTACCGTTATACGACGACCTGGCTGAATGGACCCAACAGCTACCGTACCTTCTTCAAATACGCGGACGTGCAAAACACCGCCGCGCCCTGGCGGTACATGCAGCCGGTGCTGCGCAAAAGCGAGCTGTATTATATCATCGCGGAGACCGACCCCAATCCGACGGTGGCCTTTGCCGCCCTGGACTCGGTCCGCTACAACCGCGGGTTGCCGAACCTCGCCGCCACCGCCGTGCTGACCACCGAGATCAAAAAAGAGTATCAGAAGGAATTCATCGGGGAGGGGCAGCTGTTTTTTTACTACAAACGCACGAACACATCGACCATCGGCCTGGGCTCCAGTACCTACCTGAGCGTGGCGCCGGTGTACCAGGTGCCGCTGCCGCTGTCTGAAACCACTCCCCGTTAACCGCAAAGTTTTTCAATATGAGAAAATATTTGTTTTTGCTGGTCGTCCTTGCGATGGCTGCCTGTAAAAAAGACACATTGCTGACATACAGCCCACCCGATAATATTTACTTCGACTACGGCGCCGCCCTTAATAATCCGGTCGACAGTCTCGGGGTCTCCTTTGCGTACAGCCCCGCCACCGTCCGGGATTCCATCCTGGTCATACCGGTGGCGGTCACGGGGTCGCCCAGCGGCCACGACCGGTCGTACGGCATCGTCGTGGACCCGGCTTCCAGCGCCGTGGCGGGCACGCACTACGAGTTGCCGGACTCGTTTGTTTTCCGCGCCGGGCACGTCCTGGATACGCTGTCCGTGACGCTGCTCCGGGCGCAGGACCTCCAGGACACGACGCGTTTCCTGATCCTGCACCTGCACGCCGGCAAGGATTTTTCGACCGGGATGCCGTTCATCTACAACGGCAGCGACACCGTCAGCACGCTGACGTTTACGATCGCGCTGTCGGACCAGCTGACGCCGGGCCCTTACTGGACCAGCGTTTTTACCCCCTATTTCGGGACGTTCAGCGTCAGGAAGGTACAGTTGATGAACCAGGTGGTCGGCATGCCGCTCAACTTCTGGGTCAACCTGAACAACCTCAACCTGAGCGCGCAGGCGTCCTATTTCGCGATCACCATGAGCCGGTACCTGAAGAACCAGGCCCTGGCGGGGGATACCATCTATGAGGCGGACGGCGTCACGCCTATGACCATGGGCGCCGCCTATCAATAACCGTTAAATCCTTGACTGATGAGAAAAATACTGCTATACGGCGTTCTCCTGGTATCCCTGGTTTCCTGTTACAAAGACCTCGGGAACTACAGCTACCACGCCATTAATCAATTGACCTTCACGAATTTCGATACCGTGCATGGGTATACCGTCTTTTACAACGACACCCTCCGCGTCTCCCCTGCCGTGATCGCTTCCCTCGACAAAAACCCGTCGTACGTCTATCAATGGTCGTTACGCGTGGCGGGGCCGGGCGGAGCTTATGACTCGGCGGATTCGGTCATTGCCGTTACGCCCGACCTGGACGTCCGTATCACCAACACGCCGGGCACATACACCTTGCAATACCGGGTGACCGACAATAACACGGGGATCACCTTCCAGACACGAACCACGCTGCTGGTCACGTCCCAGGTATACGAAGGCTTCCTCGTCCTGAACGATGTCGGCGGCCAGTCCCGGCTGGACATGCTCTCCTACGACAAGACGGCCGCCACGTTCACACAGTACACCGACGTGCTCAAAAAGCAGGGCTCGGCGCTGACGCTCCAGGGACAACCCTACCAGGTCCTTTGTGCCCAGTATACGAACGCCAACATCAATCCCCAGAACTACGGCATATTCCTGCTGACCTCCGCGGGTACCAACCGGGTCAACCAGGAAACCTTTGGCTGGGACCCCACCTACAATATCAGCTACCTGATGATCGGTGACCTACCGGCCGGCTTCGCGCCACAGCACCTCACGGTGGAGCCCACTTACGGCGCCTATCCCGACCTGTTCCTGTATTATAACGCCAACATCTATAACGAGGCCCTCCTGGCCAGCCAGTACTCCTTCAAGTTTGCAGCGCTGAATTCGTATACGGCCAGCGGCACGCCCTTTACGGTATCGCCCTATGTCGCCACCGACGGGAGCTCGGCTACCCTGTATGACATGGACGCGCGCGCCTTCGTTACCCAGGCCAGCTATTCCAGCCCCACCGTGTCAGCCGTGCCCACGGCCCGGAACTATCCTACCGGCGAAGACCTGGTATACATGGAAAGGGCCTATTCAGGGAGCGTCTACGCGGTCCTCAGGGACACCACGGCGTCGCCCACCTACCGGTTGATGCGGTTTACCCTGGGCGCTGCGCAAAACTACTACCAACCCATCACGGGCACGGACATCGCGCTGGCCACCAGCTTTGCGTTCAGCCCGGACCTCGGGTATATGTTCTACAGCGTCGGCGGGAAGCTGTACGAGTATGACCTTTCGCTGCAAACCAGCTTCCTCATGCTGGACAAGGGCAGCGCGAACATCAGCTACCTGTCGTTCCATGAATTCTATAAAAGGGCTACGAATACCACGTACGCCACCTGGGCACGGGAGCTCCTGGTCGGCTCCGCCAACGCGGGTGGGAACGGAACGCTCGAGTTGTATTCGATCCCGCCCGTCAACGGGCAGATCGTACAGCAGAACCAGTGGACGGGCTTTGGCAGGATCGTGAGCGTAGCATACAGGGAAAGATGAGGAAGTTCCTGTTGTTGCTGATGTTTGCCCCCCTGAATGGCCGGACGCAACTCCTGTCTTCCGTGGCGAAGCTCATCGAGACGGAGCATTACCGGCCCAAGGTGATCGACGATTCGTTTTCGGCCGCGCTTTGGCGGCGGTATATCGAGATGCTGGACCCGCTCAAGGGGTTGTTCCTGCGGTCGGATCTGGAGACTTTATCTACTTACCGGTTTGTGCTCGACGACGAGATACGGGGGGAGCGGGTGGTGGCGTTTTTACCCGCTGCGTTACGACTATATCGTGCTCGCTTGTCGGAAGCCGTTGTCATGGATAGCGCGATTTTGTCTAACCCGTTCCGGTATGACGTCGACGAGACGGTGCGGCCGGATGGGGGCAGCCTGGATGACTTTGCGGGTTCTTTGCCGGTGTTGCGGGAGGCGCGGCGGAAGATGCTCAAGTATTTGTCCCTGCAGTACCTCGTGATGCAGCGACGGACGGGCTTCGAATCGGACTCGCTGGCGCGGCAAAAGGCGCGGGAGTGGCTGGCGGCGGATTACGCACGGCTGTGGCGGGATACTGCGTTATCGGTGCAGATGGGGCGGTATGTCGATGTGATGGGGCGGCTGATGGATCCGCACACGGATTACTTTTTTTCGGGGGTTGGCTCCGGTAGTCCGTCGACCGTCGATGTGGCGCTCATTAGGTCTTCCGGCCGGCGGGTCGGGTATGTCTCCTTTCCGGAATTCTATGGCGACAGCCTCCGACACTGCGCCAGCGATGTATCGCGGGCATTACGCACGCTGGACAGCGCCCGCGTGGACGGGATCGTATTCGACCTGCGCGACAACCATGGGGGCTCCCTGCAAGAGGTGTTGCGCATGACCGGGTTGCTCATACCCCGGGGGCCGGTGGTACAAGTCAGACGCCGTAGCGGCGCGCCCGTGGCCTTATCGAGCGATGCAGACTCCGTCGTGTATGATGGCCCTTTGGCGATATTGGTCAACGAAAAGACCGCCTCCGCCGCCGAATTGTTCACTGCGGCCATCCAGGATTATCACCGGGGTATCGTCATCGGCAGCCGTACCTATGGCAAGGGGACCGTGCAACGGAGCTTCCCGGTGGATAGCGGCGTGCTCAAGCTGACCATCGAGCAGTTCTTCCGCGTATCCGGGGGCTCGACGCAGCTCGCGGGGGTGACGCCCGATGTTTGTCTGCCGGACGTGTATGCTTTTCAAAAGGTGCGGGAAGCGGACAACGCCGGGGCGCTGGGCTGGGACACTATACCGCCTGTCGCGTATGCCCCTGGGCCGGCATTGTATGGGGGGGCTTTTTCGCCTGATAGCGTTTTTGGCGTCATTCAACGGAATAATACCTGGCTGGGGGCCAGGCGGGATTCACCCGTAAGCCTCGACCTGTCGGTGTTTACGGCCGGCCAGGACGCCCGGCAGGCGATCCTTTTGCAAGACCGCGATGCGCTGACGCTACCGGCCGGCCGGCGGCTGGACGTTATGGCGCTGACGCCTGGGGACCGGCGCTGGGTTATGGCGGCAGGCCGGGATATTTATATCAATGAGGCCCTGCGGGTGCTTGAGCATATACGGGAACCAAAATCTTAAAAACATACCACATGCATAGAACATTCATCAAAGCGAGAGCGCTTAAGGCCGCGGTATCGGCAACGGCGCTTTCCGCCGCCGCATCGCTTGTCACCGCATCGACGGCGCTGGCGCAGCAAGGAGCTTTTACCCTGAAAGGCACGTTCGATCCGGCCGTGCACACGGTCTACCTGCACCGTTATACCTTGCAGACGGGGTCGCATACGGATACCATACCTACGGATAACGGCCGGCTTTCCTTCACCGGAAAGGTGTCGGCCGTGGAAACGGGACAATTCATTTTCCAGGAAGGACATACGGAAAAAAGCATCGTCTTTTACCTGGAACCGGGGGCCATCGAGATCGACGATCCCGCCGGGGCCGCCCATCCGGTCCTGTCGGGCACGCCATTGAACAAAGACCTCCAGGACTACAGGGTGTTGCTCTACGCGATGCTCGACAGCGTCAACGCGGCGGGCGGTCACCAGTACTACGAGTTCAGCCGGGAGATCGAAGGAGAAAAGCTGTCCATCCTCCGGCGCTTCGTACCCCGGCACCCCTCCTCCAAAGTCAGCCTCGACCAGCTCAACCAATATTCTATCCGGAACGCGGTACCTGGCGCCCTCGACACCCTGTACCACCAGCTTAGCCCCGGTCTCCGGCAGTCGGAGACCGGCGTGCAGCTGGCAGACCGAATCCAGGGCATGAGGGGTGGCGCCATCGGCACCCCCGCGCCGCTGTTCACCCTGCCGGACACAGCAGGCCGCGACTTTTCGCTGACCAGCGTGCGGGGCAAGTACGTACTCGTCGATTTCTGGGCCACCTGGTGTGGCCCCTGCATGGAGGAGATGCCCAACGTCGCGAAGGCGTATCACCAATTCCGCGACAAGGGTTTTACCGTAGTTGGCGTCTCCCTGGACATGACCAATTTCAAGGAAAAATGGAAGGAGGTTATCCGTCGCGAGCATATGGACTGGATACAGGTGAGCGATTTGAAGTTCTGGAATAGCAAGGCGGCGTTGGCTTATTACGTGAACTCCGTTCCGGCGAACTTCCTGCTTGACCCCAAGGGGAATATCATCGCCAAGAACCTGCGGGGAGACAAGCTACAGGCGAAGCTGGCGGAGGTCTTTGGGGCGGGGGCCGCGACTGGCGCGGGCGGTGAAGGTGGCGCGGCCACGGCTGGTTCGGGCCGTTTCGTCATCGACGGCCGGCTCAATGCCGATACGCCGGTGACGGGGATCGTACAGTTCGACGGCGGGACTTTTCGTGACAGCGTAAGCCTCGTCAACAACACCTATCACTTCGAGGGCTCCCTCGGAGACAAGGACGCCCTCGTGGCCAGCCTTTTCCTGTACGCAACCCACAGCCATGCGGCATTCAAGGGTTTTGCCCAGTTCTATATAGGCGCCGGGACCACGCGGGTGACCCAAAAGGCCAATTTCGCGACCCTGTCGGTGACGGGCTCCCCGGTGCAGGACGACAAGGTCGCGCTGGAAAGCGCGCTGCGTCATGCGACCAACCGGACTGCCGTTGCCTCGGATTTCGTGCGCAGCCACCCGGATTCCTGGATCAGCTATGTAACGCTCCAGGATATGTCCAACCACATGGAGATCGACCACGACACGGCCGCCGCCCTGTACGCCCTGCTGACGCCGCGGCTCACGCGGCACGCGGAGGTGGCCCAGCTGGGTAGACGGATCCAAGGCATGGGGTTGGCCCAGGTCGGGGCGATGGCGCCCGTTTTTTCGGAGAACGATTCCACCGGTCAATCCGTTTCACTGATGGGCTATCGGGGCAAATACGTGCTGGTGACCTTCTGGGCCAGCTGGTGTCATCCCTGCCGGGCGGAAAACCGTTTCCTGGTGCCCGCGTATGGCAAATACAAGGCAAAGGGTTTTGAGATCCTCGGCGTCTCCCTGGATGGCGGCCCGCTGGGGCGCTCCTCATGGCTAAAGGCCGTCCGGGAGGACAGGACCGCCTGGACACAGATATCCGACCTGAAGGGCGGAGACAACGCGGCCGCGGTGCGGTATGGCGTGTCCGCGATCCCCCGCAATTTCCTGGTCGACCCATCCGGCCGGATCATCGACAAGGACCTCGATGAGGCGGAACTCAATAAGAAACTGGAATCCATATTCAATTAACTCTTTTCATGAAAAAAATATTCCTCCTCGCTTCGTTTTTGCCGGCCTTTTCACAGGCGCAAAACACCTTCCGTATCGAAGGCAGGATCATCTCCGACTCCGCCATCCATGGCTATATCTACATGAACCATTACCTCAATGGCACCCATGGAACGTACCAGATGGACAGCGCCCTGATTGAAAACAACTCGTATCATTTCGAGGGCAGGATGACCGATGGCGCCGACCGCGCCGTGATCCACTGGAACCGGCGCCCGATGAAGCTGGATACCGGGATGAAGGCATACCGTTCCATGGCCGTCTGGGTCGGCGCAGGCGACGACGCCCACGTAGAGCATACCGCCGATTATCACAACATCAAAATCACCTCCTCGCCCGTCCAGGCTCAACTGGACTCCCTCTCACACGAAATCTCGCTAAAACAGCGGCCGTTCGACAAGGTGATAGACGACTTCGTCCGCGCTCACCCGTCCTCCTGGGTCAGCTACATCGCGCTCGACCAGGAGGTCCGTCACCACGACATCAGCCCGGAATCCGCGGCCTCGCTGTATGATGCGTTGACGCCGTCGCTGAAGCAATACGAGTATGTCCAGGCGCTCGGAGACCTCGTCGGCCTGTACGCGGGCCGCGGGGACGTCTCCGCAAAAGACCTTACGCTGGACGATGCGTCGGGTAAGCCGGTATCGCTGGCGTCGTATCGCGGTAAATATGTGTTGCTGGACTTCTGGGCCAGCTGGTGCGGGCCCTGCCGCGCGGAGAACCCGAACGTCCTCCAGGCGTATAATGACTATAGCGCCAGGAACTTCACCGTCCTTAGCGTATCGATGGACAAGGTTCGTGACGCCTGGTTAAAGGCGGTTTCGGAGGATAAGCTGCCGTGGACGCAGGTATCGGACCTGAAAGCCTTCGACGGTCCGGCGGCGCGGGAGTATAAGGTGAATGCCATTCCGGCCAATTTCCTGATCGATCCCTCCGGGAAGATCATTGCGACGAACCTAAGGGGGATGGAGCTGTCGCGGAAGCTGGCGGAGGTCTTAAAATAGTTTCTCTCTCATGTCTGATGGCGGGGCTCCCTTAGGGGGGCCCTTGCCTTTTTGGGGGGCGCCGCCGGCGGCCGCGGGGCAATGCGCGCGAGAGGGGGCAAAAAAAAGAGCCGCCATATGGCGGCCCTTCGCTAAGAAATAAGAAAGCCCCTTACGGGGCTTTCGCTAATAAATTGGAAAGCCCCTTACGGGGCTTTCGGAAACGTATAATTCGTTTTACCCTAAATAGGCTTTTAGCGAACTGCTGTAGCGGGCCTTCTGGAGGCGCTTGATG
The DNA here is from genome assembly GCF_035492835.1 of Dinghuibacter sp. NCBI lineage: Bacteria > Pseudomonadati > Bacteroidota > Chitinophagia > Chitinophagales > Chitinophagaceae > Dinghuibacter > Dinghuibacter sp. Next base: position 11,488 of record NZ_DATJIY010000180.1, on the reverse strand, counting down.
GCCCTTTCCTTGATCTGACGGATACGTTCCTTGGTGAGGTCGTACTTCTGACCGATCTGTTCGATGGTCACGCCGTTTTCGCCGTCAAGACCAAAATACGCGTTCACAATTTCAGCTTCCCGGGGGCTGAGGGATTTCAGTACCCGGCGGATTTCGGCGCGGAGGGAGTCGTGCATGACGTCTTCATCCGTGGAATCACCACCTTCCAGCAGGTCGCCCATGGCTACGTCCTCAGCCTCGTGCACGGGGGCGTCGAGGGAGGTGTGGCGGGTGTTGCTTTGGAAGATGTTGTTGATCTCCGTTTCGCTCATTTCGAGAATCTCGGCCAATTCTTCCGTACTCGGTTCGCGCTCGTGTTCCTGCTCGAATGCCATGTACGCTTTGTTAGCCTTGTTATACGTGCCAATTTTGTTTTGAGGCAGGCGGACTAATCTGCCCTGCTCTGCCAACGCCTGCAGGATGGACTGGCGGATCCACCATACCGCGTAAGAGATGAATTTGAAACCCTTGGTTTCATCAAAACGCTGGGCTGCTTTAATCAGACCCAGATTACCTTCATTGATGAGGTCACTCAACGATAAGCCCTGGTGTTGATACTGTTTTGCAACGGAGACCACAAACCGTAAGTTGGCCTGTACCAGCTTATCCAACGCACGCTGATCGCTCATCTTGATGCGTTGTGCCAGTACCGTCTCTTCTTCGGGGGTGATCATCGGGATCTTGGAAATCTCCTGCAAATACTTCTCAACCGCCTGGGAATCTCGATTGGTAATTTGTGTTGCAATCTTAAGCTGCCTCATATGATATAATTAGCCTTACAAAACTCTTATTGATTTTTCTCTCTGGTTGATCACAGAAAATGTTGGAAAGGGTTTAAAGTCGATCCAGGCATTTTTAAAACTATCTGCAAAGATACGTCGCAACACCGGATTTTCATAACCCTTTACTCCATATTTACCAAAACTTTCACTAACAATCATTTGGCCTGGCCCGTTAGAACGCGTTTTCGCTACATTGCGTACTAAAACGATTTTCATGCCCATCGACCTTCGTTCAGACACCGTTACCCGGCCCACCCCCGGTATGCTCGAGGCCATGTTACAGGCCCGGGTTGGAGACGATGTTTTCCGTGAGGATTCCACCGTAACCGCCCTGGAAAACCGGCTGGCGGCCGACTTCGGCATGGAGGCCGGGATCTTTTGTCCGTCCGGGACCATGACCAATCAAATAGCTATCAAAATGCATACCCAGCCCGCGGACGAGGTGATTTGCGACAAAACCGCACACGTTTATATCTACGAGGGCGGGGGGATTGCCTTTAATTCCGGCTGCCAGGTCAGGCCCCTGGAGGGTGACCGGGGCCGGATCAATGCCGGCCAGGTGGTAGCCTCGATCAATCCGGACGACGTCCACCGGGCCATTACCCGTCTGGTTTGCCTGGAAAACACGGCCAACAGGGGCGGGGGCAGCTGCTACGAATTCTGTGAAATCGAAGCCATCCGGGACGTCTGCGACCGGCACGGCCTGATGCTCCACCTGGATGGCGCCAGGATCTATAATGCATTGGTATACAAGGGGGAAACAGCGGCCCAATACGGTCAGGTATTTGACTCGATCTCCATTTGCCTGAGCAAGGGCCTGGGGTGCCCGGTGGGCAGCGTCCTTATCGGCCGCAGAAAGGACATCGACCGCGCCCGTCGGATCCGGAAGGCGTTTGGCGGGGGGATGCGGCAGGCGGGCTACCTGGCCGCGGCCGGGCTATATGCACTCGATAACCACATTTCCCGGCTGGCGGAGGACCACCGGCATGCGTTGGAGCTCGCGGACGCCCTCCGGGAGCGGGACTTCGTGGGCAATATCCTCCCCGTGGAGACCAATATTGTCATTTTTACAGTTAAAGGGCGGTATTCGGCCGCGAGTCTGGCCGAAGCATTGCGTGGGCACGACATTTTAACAGTGGCTATCGCGCCCACGCAAATCCGGATGGTTACGCACCTCGATTTTACCCAGGAAATGGTCCGGAAGGTGCGGGAGACGTTACTCCTGCTTTGATAGATTGACCTTCCCCGAGGCCAGGTTCCCCTGGTGGATCATGTCGTCGACGATGTGCACCGTTTCACCCAGCTCCAGGTCGCTCTTGAAGCTGTTCAGGAACTGGTTGTTACGGCCCGCCAGGATCGCGCCCTTGCCCTGGGTGGTATCCTGGGCGCCACCGATGGTGGAAGGCATCGGCATCAGGGTCATATTCAGTGGCGTCTGCAGCTTCTGGACCTTTTCCAGCTCCTGGTATATCTTCTGCAGCTCGGCCTTTTCGTTCTTATAGGCGACCATTTCCAGCGGGTATTTCTTGTCGTCCTGGTCAGCCAGCCAGTGGGCGTCCTTGGAAATGACCTGGAAGTTGGGGTTGCGGGACACGCGGTCCTCGCTTTCCTTGCGGACGAGGGCGGCGTCGTAGCCCGGCATCCAGGCGTCATAGCTCGCTTTGGTTATTTCATCCCATTTGAGGGCGTCCGGGTTGTCGCGTTCGCGGTCCTTGAGGAATTCCATTTGGTCCGGAATGGCTACATCGGGGGTTACTCCCTTGAGCTGGGTCGAACCGCCGCTGATACGGTAGAACTTCTGGAGCGTCAGCTTGATCGAACCCAGGTCGGCCACGGAGTCCTTGGGCCAGTTGCCGGTGATCCGGGGGTCGAGCTCGATTTCCCGTTGGACGGTGCCCTTGCCGTAGGTATCGCTGCCGATGATCAGCCCGCGATGGTAGTCCTGGATAGCGGCGGCAAAGATTTCGGAAGCCGACGCGCTGCCCATGTTGACCATCACGGCCAGGGGGCCGGAATACAGCACGCCCTGGTCGTTGTCACGCATGACCTGCGGCTGGGCTTCGCCCCGGCCGCGGACCTGTACCACGGGGCCGGTCTTGACGAACAACCCGACCATATTGACCACGTCCATCAGCGAACCGCCGCCGTTCCCGCGGAGGTCGATGATAATGCCGTCCACCTTTTGCTCCTTAAGATAGGCGACCTCCTTGGCTACGTCCACCGAGCATCGCGCACCGTCGCGGTGGTCGAAGTCCGCATAGAAAACGGGGAGGTAGATATAACCCACCTTGCGGTCGCCTTCGTTGATGATGGCGCTGCGGGCAAAGGTGTCCTCGACGAGGATTTCATCCCTGACCAGCGGTACGACCCTGACGCTGCCGTCGGCCTTTTTCAGGGTAAGCCTGACCGTGCTGCCCTTGCTGCCCCGGATGATCTTTACAGCGTCCTCCCGGGAATAACCGGTGAGGTCCTGGGCGGAGTCGCTACCCTGGGCTACCTTCAGGATGATGTCGCCCTGGGCTACCTGGCCGGATTTCCAGGCCGGGCTGCCGGCCACGAGGGAGGCGATCTTTATGTTCCCGGCGTCGTCCTCTTCCAGCGAGGCGCCGATACCGTAGAAGTGCCCGCTCATCATTTCATTGAAGGAGCGGCGTTCCACGGGCGGGAAAAAGTCGGTATGGGGGTCCATGGTGTTCGTGATACAGTTCACCATGGCGTCGAATTGCGCTTCCTGGGTCTGCTGGGTCTTCAGCCGGCTGAAGTTCCGGTCCATGATCTTGTAGATCGCCATCCGGGCCTGGGCTTCCAGCTCCGTGTCGGTTTTGGACGTGGAATCTTTTGCTTTGGCCTTGTCGCGGGCGTCCGTGAGGTCGACGTAGCGTTCCAGCACCAGGTATTTCAACCGTTTGCGCCAGCGGTCATAGCGGTCTTCCGGGGAGGCGGCAAAACCCATCTTCTCGTAATTCATGTCCACGTCTTCCTTGACGGAGAAGTCGAAGGGTTTGGCGAGGATCTGTTTGAAAAGCTGGGATGCCTGGTCCAGGTCGCGGTTGTATACCGTGCTGATCCCGTAAAAGGATTCCAGCTTGGCGCCGTGCATCTCGTCGTCTATGCGGTTACCGTAGAGCGCCCTCAGGGAATCTACGTCCTTTTTGAGGAAGTACCCCTTGTCGCCGTCCAGCGTGGTAAGGAATTTATCGAATACTTTTTCGGAGAACTCGTCGTCTACGCGTTGGGGGCTGTAGTGGCCTTCTTCGAGGAAGGCGCCGACGGTCTGCAGGATCCGTTCGAATTTGGAAGTAGGGTTATCGAAGGTTTTTACTTTCAGGGCGTATAGAACGCTCACCACTCCAAGCGTCAGCAACAGGATAATGGGCACACTTTTCTTACTAAACATAGATTTAATCCATTTTTGCATCTTGTAAATATAACGCTAAACTGCCGTACAATGTTTTCATGGAAAGTTCATTTAACAAAGGATTTGATGAACGGCACACAACAAGATAGGCGCTAAAACGTTAAAACGCGGGTAATTGATTGATTAAGATGCAAAAATACGTAACTTCGCCGCGTTCGCAACCGGAAGAATCTATGCCTATCAGGACGTTCTTGTATTTAGGGATTTTGTGTCTTGTTGCCACCAGATCGCACGCCCAGGTTTTACGGGACACGGTCATCATCCGCGACACCATTCGCCCGTCCCAGGCGATTCCCATGGCGCCCCTCCCCGCGCCGGATACCGCGCTTCGCATCCGCAACTTCAACCCCTATTTCACGATCCACGTCGACTCCACGCTCAGCTACAAATTCGAAATCAATAAGGATTCCGCACGATATTACTGGTACCTGAGGAACTCGCCCGTCGGGTTGCGCATCAAGGCCGACAACGGGCTGCTGACGTTCCGCGCCGACAGGTCGTACTTCCTGTCCGGCCGCCTGAAGTACGACTATCCCTACAAGGTGTCGCTGGGCGTCCAGAACCTGGACAACCCCACGGACCGGCTGGACACGTCGATCACGGTGCAGTTCTTCAACACCGAAATCATCCCCTCCCGTGTAAAACCGTCGGTGGCCGGGGGTATGGTTTTTGCCGCGCTGGGCGACACCGTGAGCTTTTCGATCCAGTGCGACGAGGGCAGCTTCCCCATCGAAAACATCACGTTCTTTACCAATACGCCCATCAGCCGGTTCACCCCCGTACATAAGTGCGGCGACACGTTTACCTGGGGCATCCCCTACGACTTCATCCACGCCGACGACGCGGAAAAGCAGAAGACGGTGATTTTATATTTCGTGGGGACGGACAAGTTCTTCAACAAGGATACCGGGACCGTCAAGATCACCGTGAAATACGCGACAAACTACCCCGAACAGACGGCCGAGTATAAGAAGCTGGAGCACGACATCCGGTTTTATATCCTGCAGCTGAAGTACACCTTCATGGTGCTCGACCGCCAGATCAAACACAACAAGGGGACCCGGACGACCTTTGACCTGACCAGCGCCGCCACGGCCCTGACCGGCACCGTATTCGGCGCCATGCCCAACAACACGGGCCAGCCCACCGGCACCATCCTCCCCAGCGTGGGCATCGCCCTCGTACCCGTGAAGGAGGCGACGGCCCCGACCAAAACCTACGAGCAAAACGCCGCCACGGCCATCCGGTCCAATATCAAACGCCTGGAATATTCGCTCAGCGAGAACTCCCCCATCGGCGACCGCGACCCGGACATCTCCGGCAAGATCAGGAAGATCCGCGAAGACCTGAAACAGGTGCAGCTGCAATTGATCGACGTGCCGCTGGAGATCGCGGAGAATATGAATGAGCAGCAGCTCAATGATTATTTTAACAACCCGAAGGTCAATAAGAAGTATCGCACGAGGCGCTAGGGTGTTCGTTTGCGGCCTTACGGCTTGCCGGCGGTGCGGGTTTCGGCCGTTCCGCGTCCCAGGAGCGCGGCGGCGCGGTCAGCCCACGCGGCGGCTTTCCGTTTTAGGTCGGCGTCAATGGCCATAGCCGTCACGCGCTTTGCACCGGTCTCCAGCTGGGTTCCTACGAAATGCGCGACGGACAACTCGCCGGCGCGGCCCCTTATCGAATCCTGGTGGCGGAGCGAATCCGCATCGAAGGGCATCAGGAAGCGGTCATAATACGTCTTCGCCAGGTCCAGGAACTTGAGCGTATCCCCCACCCCGTAATAAAAATCGAGCATCACGCCCTGGAAGGCGCGCACCTTGGCGGTGGCGTTTGCGTTGGTATTGGCGGCGAAGGTCGCGGCAAGCTGGGCTTCTTCCTGGTCGGCGTCCGTTACCGCTTTGTCCTTGGTTTTGTTGATGACGTCATTGTTGATTTTGACACGTTCCTGTAACGTCAAGCTGGCCCACACGTCGTTAAAGAGGAGGGCGTCCTGGCGCAGGAGCTGGTTGGCGGCGCTGTTCAGGACGGGAGCCTGAAGGGCGATAAAGCGTAGTACGCGCGGCGAACCCAGCGAATCCTGGGGAAGGGCTTCGACGTACAGATCGAGCAGGCTGTCGGCGGGCAATCCTTCGACGTTGCGTTCGGCGATGATCGCTTCGAGCTTATTTTCGTCCTTGTCGCCCAGCAGGCGTTCGGCCTGGAGGATGCGGAGGTTGCGCATGGCGTCGGCGCGGTCTTCGGCGGCGTGGAGGCCGGCTATATAGTCTTTTCTCCCAGGCGCGCCCTCGAAGCGGTAGATCGGCGTCCCGTCCTCCATGACATAGGCGAAGGTGGCGCCGCTCAGGGATTTGGCAACGCTATCCGTGGCTGGTATCGCCACGCCGGCGGCACAGTCCTTTTGGAGGCTGTCCGTCAGGGTGCGGAGCGTGGCGTCCACGAGGCCGATTTTTACCAGGACGATGCCGCGGTTTTGCGCAGCTTTATGGAGCGCCGACTGATAATCGGGCAGCCAAAAGGCATCCGGCTTTTTGACGGGCTTTGGTTTATGAGGCGTTTGCGCTTTGGCGGATGCGAAAAGCAGGGCCGCTATCAGGAGGATTTTTTGCATGAACGGCACAAGGTACGCGGTTTTTGGGTGAGGGGTGGAGGGTTTAACAAATTATAGGGGATCGGTGCCCGGGGGGCGGTTTTGTATGATTTTAATTTACGGAACTCGATTGCCTGCTATTGATTCGGAAGATTCTTTCTTCTTGGGTTTTTTCCACGGATTGTACGGGTAGATTTTCGTTGCAATACTAACCCAGGAGTCATGACGAGCTCGGATCATTTTTATGTGGTTGATCAGCGATTGACCGGTAACGGCATCCAATACTTATTTATAAGCGATGGTGTGCGTGAGATTATTAAAATTATTGAATACATCCTATCCAATCAGGTTGACGGTCGGCCGGTATACAATCTTGGTTTTGGAGATTATGACTCTTCGAATGAATGCTTGCTGGATAGCCCCATTTCCAATAATGGGGATCACTACAGGGTATTCAATACCGTGCTTAACACGATACCCGATTTTTTTACAAGCTTCCCGACTGCAATTGTTGCGGTTCAAGGTAGCGACAGCGGGGATGCTTTCATCCGACAATGCAGGCATGAATGCAAAAAAGGGTGTAAAGAAGGCGAATGCCGAAGGGCCGGCCGCAGGATTGGGCTTTATTGTAGCTATTTAAATAAGCATTTCGAAGCATTCTCAAATGAATATATTTTTTACGGCGGTAATGTAGACGATGAAAATCGGCTACTCATAGAACCATACAAAATCGGAAAACAATATGATTCTGTTCTTTTATCCAAAAATCAGTAAATTCATGTTATGAAAAGCAACAGGGCAAAAAACAAGAGATATATCAAAGTCCCGGAGGACGTCTTGCTGTCGCTGGTGGCGGACAGATTGAAAGACAGGGTACTTTTTCCAGAGAAGGTAGAAAGGCTGAGAAGCTATACTATAATTTTTAAGAAAGATGCTTGACAGCATTGGAAAAGATAAAAAAGGCGCCCGATGGGGCGCCTTTTTTATTGTGTATCTTTTGCGGATGAAAATTTGGATACTCGCGTTGGCGATGTTGCCGATGGGGCTTTGGGCGCAACCCAGGCGCGTGATCTTCGACAGCGACATGGGGCCGGACTATGATGACGTGGGGGCGATCACGTTGTTGCATGCGTTTGCGGACAGCGGGTATGTGCGCATACTCGCGACCGTGGCCAGTACGCACTACCCCGGGGTGTCGGGGGTCTTAAGCGCTTTTAATACGTATTTCGGGAGGCCGTGTATACCAATGGGTGTGGGCGGTTTGCTGTTGCGGGATTGGCAGCATTGGTCGGACACCTTGCTGGCGCGGTATCCGCACGAGGTCGATACGACGGACGCGGTGTCGGTCTACCGGACGGTGCTGGCGAAACAGCCGGATCATAGCGTGACGGTGATCACCGTGGGTTTTTTGAGTAACCTGGCGGGGCTGCTGCAATCGCCTGGCGGCCCGGAGCTGGTGCGCCGCAAGGTCGTCCGCCTGGTGAGCATGGCGGGGCGGTTCCCGTCGGGGTACGAGTTCAACGTGATGAAGGACGCGGCGGCTTCGGCGTATGTGTTCGATCATTGGCCGACGCCGATTGTTTTCAGCGGGTTCGAGATCGGTGAAAAAATAAAGACCGGGCTGCCGCTGGTACACGACGACGCCATTCGGCATAGCCCGGTTAAGGACGTTTTCCGCATCGCCATCCCGATGGCGGCGGAGGACAGCGCGGGTCGGAAGAGCTGGGATGAAACGGCGGTGCTGGTCGGCGTCAGGGGGTATGCGCCGTATTACCGGCTGGAATATGGGCGGATGACGGTGGCGCCGGATGGTCGCGACTCATGGACCACGACGGCGTCCTCGGGCCAGGCGCGGCTGGTTGAAACGGCGCCACCTTCCGAAGTACGGGCTTTGATCGACCGACTGATCATGCATCAGCCTTTAACCCCGCAGAAGGCTTTGTCAGCGCGGCCTTGAGCGTCTGATAGCTCACCGTGGCCACAGCCAGGAGCAGGGTGGCCGCGGGGATTAGGATGAAGACCCACCAGGCGAGAGGCGCTTTATAGGCGTATTGCCGCAGCCAATGGCGCATGACCCAATACGACAGCGGGATCGCGATCGTACAGGCGATGACCACCAAACGGGCAAAGCCTCCCGCCAGCAGCGCCCAAAGATGGCGGACATCCGCGCCGAGGACCCGGCGGACGGCTATTTCGCGGGTCCGCTGTTCGGTCATAAAGGAGGCGAGGCCAAAAAGACCCATACAGGAGATGAAAAGCGCAAAACCGGCGAACAGGGCCACGAGGCGGCTGGAGCGCTCCTCATCCATGAATTTCTGCGCGTATTCGTCGTCCACGAAGTGATAGTCGAAGGGGGCTTCGGGGTTGAATTTTCGGAATACCCTTGCGGCGCGGTCGATGGCGGCGGCAAGGGGCATAGCCGGGTTTAACCGTACGACCATGGCGTTGAGCCCTTCCTTCCACAGGCTAAAAATCGTGGGTTGTACGGGCGCATAGGGCGAGCCCATGACCATGTCCCGGACGACCCCCAGGACGACACGCGGTGTTCCGCCGATATAGATGATTTTTCCTGTCGGGACCCTGAAACCCATCAGCCGTTGGGCGGCCTCGTTGATGACGACCCCGCCGGTGTCGCTGGGGAAGCTCCGGTCGAATCCCCGGCCCTCCCTTATTTGCCATTGCATTGTCCGGCCGTAGTCGAAAGTCACGCCGACGACGCCCATCTGGGGGATGTAGCCCGGTGGCTTGCCCTCCCAGCTGAAGTCGTTATCCAGCGTGGGGGCCGTGGTGGATGGGATCGAGGATTCCGCCATGTCGGTGACGGCGCCGGTTGCGAGCAGCCCGGACCTTAGCGCGTTGTAGGAAAGCCCGTACATGTCGGCGGTATTCATCGTTACCCGGATCAGGCCTCCGCGGGTATATCCCACGGGCCTGCGCTGTGCATATCGCACCTGTCGGTAGACAACGACCGTGCCCAGGGCCAGGGCGATCGTTATGGTGAACTGGATGACGACGAGGGTTTGCCGGACCCGGGCGCTTTGGGCTTTGAAGGCCTGGATGGGGCTTACGTTTGAAAAATAAAGGGCGGGGTAACTGCCGGAGATCAGCCCCGCGAGGACCGCGGTCGTTATCAGCGCGCCTGCCATTTCCCAGGTGAGCGCCATGTCTTTTCCCGTGAGGAGGTTGAAATACGGCAGGCACAGGGCGGTCAGGCCGATCGCGAGCATACCTGCCAGGAAGCTGACCAGCACGAGGATGTATGATAATCAGACAGGGAGATGGCATGTGTTAGATAGGCTTTCTGATGATTATTTATCCTTAAGCCCTTATGTGTATACAGCATGCAATCCGGTTAATTATCAAGATCACAATGGCGACTACATAATTATTTTTGGCTCGGATCAGAATGGGAATGCCTATTCGGTAATGTATGATAATGGGAAGGCGTACAATTATACTCAAAATAAGGACGGAAGTGTTACTAAAGGGGGTCAATGGGACGGGAAAAACGATTTTATAGAAACAGCTGTAGGCGATTTGAATAAAATTGGATCGACAAAACAAGGGAATACCGTGGTTTCTGATTTGGAGAGTTCAAAATATCAATATGGAATTTATAAAGCGGCCAATCTTTTGTCAACAGGATTTAAAAGCGACGACAACCAGCCAGGGGGTGGTAAGATTTTTTATACTCAAAATGGAGGTAGTACCCCTGATTTTTCATCAGCAAGCAGTCCTATTACATTAGGCCATGAGCTTTATCATGGGTGGGCTTACGAATATTCAAACGAGCCAAAGGGCGATGATTTTGGAAGTCATCTTGCACAAGAAACAGGCGCAGTAAAGTTTGAGAATTATTTGCGGGCAAGTTTTGGTGAAACGGAAATGAGACAGTATTATACTCTCCAAGGAGCTCAACAAAAGGTAGCTAGTTCTAGTATTGAAGATGCAAAAAGCTATAGCCTGCCACATGCAAACTATATGATTGGTGTACAAATTAATTACCCCAAATTGCCCCACGATGCTGATCATGTCGTGAATAGGCAAGGGGTACCTGCCTATATCTTTATTGATTCCAGAAAACAAAAGTTTTAAATATTTATGAGGGCGTGCTATAGCTTGATGATTATTTTATTTTGTGCCTGTAATGGTTTTACAGAAAAAGAGAAGATTGAAATATGCTTAAAAAATGCAGATTCAATTAAAATTACCAAAGTTACCTGGGATAATATTCAGTCCCTTTCTAGGATAGATGGGGATTGGGTCGAGATCGAAGGGGTCTTTACTTGTGGCTTTGAAGATGTGTCAATTAATTCCTCAAAAAATCCGCATTCGTCTGTTGGTATTTGGATAAATTTTAAAAACCAGATTGAGATGCAAGATGATAAGCTACAAAAGATGTCTGGCAAAAAAGCCATAGTTTACGGGAAGCTTAATGTAAGTGATAAAGGTCACTTAAGCGGTTATAAGGCATCGTTAGACAGTGCTTACTGCATCAAAGAGGAATAGCGGGCCGTTGACGGAGGAGGTGCATTATTATGCATTCGGGTTGACGATGGCAGGGATCAGTGATCGGGCTTTGCAGTTCGGGAAATACAACAGGTACCGATACAACGGAAAGGAACAGCAGAACCAAGAGTTCGCGGATGGATTAGGCTTAGA
>NZ_DATJIY010000179.1:0-14778 GCF_035492835.1 Dinghuibacter sp. | reverse complement strand
TACATCAAGCCCTCCTTCCACAACATGGTCATATCTGTTGTAGTCGATGCCATTTCTCTTGCTGGCCAGGATAGACAAGACACCCTTAAACGGACCGTAGCATCCGATGCCCACTCCTAAAATACCCTTGCCTACTGCCAGATGGGCATCCACGGCGTCGATCGTCCAAAACCCCTCATTCCCGGTATCTTGCAGGTACCCTTTGTCGGCAATGTAGAACTGACGAAATTGAGTAGAAAAATTAAGCTCATGTGTCATGAGATGAGGCTTCGATGTGAATATCCAAGATAACTAAAAAGCCGCTCCGGAATAAGGAGCGGCTTTTATATCGTAGTGTGCGCGGAGCGCTTAGATGACCTTCCAGCCCTGGCGGTACGAGCGCTGCACGAACTGGTTCGCGTCGTCGAAGTTGGTAACCTTCATGTTGTCGCCGTCCCACAGGAGGGTGATATAGCGACCAGGGTAGTCCCAACCCTTCTTGCCATCGGCGCGGGGCTTGCGGAGGTCGAAGCTGCGGATCGCGAGGTTGCCCATCAGGACGGTTTCGGTTACGGGGCCGGCGATGTCGAAAGAGGAGCTGAGGAGCGACGCTTCCTTGCTGCCCGGTCCGGCGATGGCGGCTTCCACCCATTGGGCATAGTGACCGTCCGCGCCGCCAACCACGCGTGGAAGGGTTTGGGGGACATGCACCTGCGAAGTCCGGGAGGTCGGCAACAGCCGGGGGTTCTCGCTATAGGTGGAGCACATCATCTTGCCTTTGTCGCCGTAGATCAGCACGCCGTTGCCGCCGTCGCCCATCATTTCGTTGGGGCCGAGCTCTTCGGGGCGCGCGGGTTGGATACCGCCGTCCATCCAGTGGAAGGTGATGTCGTTGATCTTGCCGGGCGTCAGCTTGGACGGCACCTTGAATTTGAGTACGATGTGGGAGGAAGGAGGCGGGCCGTCGGGGAAATAGCCGCGGTCGAACTCGCCTACGTAAACGGAACCCACGCTGCATTCGCACTGATAAGGATAACCCAGGCCCACGGTGCGGAAAGCGGGTTCGATGATGTGACAGCCCATATCGCCGAGGGCGCCCGTACCGTAGTCCCACCAGCCACGCCAGTTAAAGGGCACGAGACCGTCGACATAGTCTTTATAGGGAGCCGTTCCCAGCCAGAGGTCCCAGGTCAGCTCGGAAGGCACCGAAGGCGCTTTGTCTGGCCAGGCTTTGCCTTGCGGCCAAACGGGCCGGTCGGTCCAGCACCAGATTTCGTGCGCGTCGCCGATGACGCCGGAATCATACCATTCCCGCATCTGGCGCACGCCGTCGCCCGAAGAACCCTGGTTCCCCATCTGGGTGACTACGTTATACTGTTTGGCGGCCTGGGTCATCCGGCGGACTTCGCCGATGTCGTGGGCCATGGGTTTTTGCACGTATACGTGTTTGCCCATAGCCATGGCCGAGAGGGCGATGATGGCGTGGTTGTGGTCCGGCGTCGACACCGACACCGCGTCGAAGTGCTTCCCTTCTTTTTCCAGCAGCTCCCTCCAGTCCTTATAATATTTGGCTTTGGGGAAATTGGCCCGGGTCTTGGCGCTGCGACGGTCGTCCACGTCGCAGAGGTAGGCGATCTCCGCCTTCCCGCTTTTGTAGAAATTGGCGATGTCGCTCTCGCCTTTGCCGCCGGCGCCGCAGCTGGCGATAATCAACTTGTCGCTGGGTGCGATAAATCCTCTACCCAGCACATGCCTGGGAACGATCATAAATCCTGCCCCGGCAAGGGAGGTCGTCTTCAGAAAATCCCGCCGCGTGGTTGTTTTTGACTTGGGCTCTTGGTTGTCCATTTGATAAAATAGGTTTTCTGTGAGCAATCGAATTACGATTAGGCCCCTTAAGGTAGGAATTTTACGATTGCTAAATCGTTTTTTCGAATCATATTTGGTTTTTTCAAAACATTAAGCTATATTCGTCTATCAAATCCACTCCCTATGACAGCTGTCCATGTCCTTACCCTGGCCCTTGGCGTCGTCGGCTTCCCCGCCTTCCTGCTCTCCAAGCGCAAGACACAAGCACCTTCCCAACAAAATCACAACAACAACAATTGGCTGGAGCAGCTCCGGTTGGACCGCAATCCGTACCAGTCCCTGCGTTTCCTGGCCATTACGACGCCTCCTTATAAATATAACGGCGTGGCGGTCGATTCGATCTATGGTATCATCATGGACTACCCCGTCAAGAACGGGACCGGCACCCTGGCCTCCTACATCACCGGGGAGTGCAGCCTTTACATGAGCAACGGGAGCGGCATCATCAACGGGGAGAAACACGAGACCGTCCGTCTGGCGGCCATGGACCTCGTCGAGCTGGCCGCGCGCAACATGTCCACCTCCATCCCGACCACGCGCTACCCTGCCGCCACCAACGAATTCGTACGTTTTTATATACTGACCACCGAGGGCGTCCGCACCTCCTGGTTCCGTGTTTCCGACCTCAACCGCAGCGAAGAAGGGCACGCCCTCTTTGCCGAAGCCAACAAGGTGATCCGCACCATGCAGCTCACCACCGTGCTTAACTAAATCATTTGGCAGTTAGTATCGTTGTCCATAGTTTAAGTTGTCTGAGTTAATCCGTACTCGTATCAAAACCGGGGGCCCCTTCAGGGGCCCCTTCCTTTTTTTGCCCGGTCGGGGAGGATTCCTATATTCGTCCATATGGTTATGAAAAAACGACTGCCCGGACGCCTGTGGCCCTTTTATGTGACCCTGGGCCTGGCCTTTACCATCGGACTTACCTCCGCCTGTCATCAGGCGGCCTCTACCCCGGACCTGAACGCCGACGGCACCCGAAAGACCGTTCAGACCCAAGCCGTGGCGAATTACAGCCAGAAGATAACCGACACCCTCAACCGGCAATGGTATTTTTCCGTCCAGCTTTACGAGACGCGCAAGCCCCAGGACTATATCATCCAGATGATCTACGAGGAGATGCACAATACCGACACGATCCATTTCCCCGACATGGGTTATCCCGTCAAGCCCGCCGTCAAAAAAGCCGACGACACGCTGTCCGTCTATGTGGGGTTCCTCGATCCAAAGGGGGAGTTCATGTATTACAAGAGCGTCTATATAGATAAGAAGGGGTTGCACCTCCAAACGATCCGCAAGTATACCACCGAGAAATAGGGGGAAAAATGTAGCCCTCCTGAAGACTCAGGAGGGCTTGTAAATTCTTCCGCTTCTCATTAGCAGATTAGCAGAAGAGGTATTCAACCCATACCAACTATTTACGACCCCGTTTTGCCGATGGGCGGCGTCACGGGCACGACCGGCTTGTGCTGGCGTTCCAACAGGTACCGGTGAATAAGTTTATTTCCTTCGGGGGAGGCGACGCCTAAAAGGTAGTGGACGAATAGTTCCTGGTGTACCTCGGAAACGCCCAATGTCGTCCCCTTGAAAAAATCGGAGCTTAGACTCAGGTAGATGGAATCTACCCGGAATTTTGATAGGATATCGGGGCGGATGTCCTGCCGGTAGAGGCCTTCGGCCATCCCCTTGTGCAGGTTCTTTTCGACCATGTCGCGGATGAAGGTGTTCCGGTGTTCCGAAAACTTCCGGAATGCCGAAGGGTGGAACTTCTCCAGGTCGTGCAGGGTTACGGGGTTTAATTCACTCAGGTGCTCCAGCATCCTGTCCTGTATCAGGAATTCCTCGTGGATGGCGTTTTCGGCCCCCGAAATACAAGACAGACAGTCGCTTTGCGACTCGCTGATCTTATGATCCATCACCGCGGAAACCAACTCTTCCTTGTCGGCGAAATACTGATAAATCGTCTTTTTGGAAATGCCCAGCTGGGAAGCAATCTCATCCATGGTAATGGACTTTACCCCATACCTCCTGAAAAGCTCGCTGGCTTTTCCCTGTATTCTATCCTTCACGTCCATATACCGGCTTAATCTGATACAAAACTACAGAAACTTTTTTTGTTACAAAAGTTTCCGCCAATAATTTTCTGGGAAGCGAGGTACCTTTACCCTGGTAATTCATACTGCCCCGCGGCTTCCCCAAAAATCATGTCGTTGAAAATTAAGTCCTTCGGTCGGTTTATCTATAAGGTCGTTCTGAACTATTTCCTGCAGGGACTGATCATCCTGGCGCCGGTCGCGGTGACGGCGGTTGCCATCTATTGGTTCTTCGACAAGATCGACAGCATCCTGCGGCCGAGCATCAACATCCCCGGGTTGGGTTTCCTGATCATCGTCGGGGGGGTGGTGCTGGTAGGCTGGATCAGCTCCTTTTTCGTCATGAGCAGGGTCCTGAGCATCTTCGATCACTGGTTGGAAAGGGCGCCCGGCATCAAGTTCATCTATTCCTCCCTGCGGGATTTCTTCGAAGCCTTTGCCGGCAACAAACGCAAGTTCGACCGGGCCGTCCTGGTCAACGTAAAGGGTGAAGACGTCTGGCAAGTGGGCTTTGTCACCCAGGAAGACTTGTCGCACTTCGATATGCAGGACTATGTGGCGGTCTATGTGCCGCAATCCTACGCGGTGGCGGGTAACCTTTATGTCGTCCCCCGTTCCAAGGTCAGGATGCTGCCGCGCGTGAGCGCGGCGGAGGCCATGCGTTTTGCGATCAGCGGTGGCGTGACCGAGGTGGAAGAGACCGACAGCGACGCGCCCGAGCCGGTCAAAGTCTGAACGCGAGCGCCTCCAAACCCCAGGCCAGGCAAAGGTGTAGCAATACGCCCACCCATATGCTGCGGGATTCATAGGCGATCACGCCCAGCAACACTCCCCCAAAAAAACTACTGACGCACTCGGCCAGCGGCTTGCCAAAATGGGCCGTGCCATACAACAACGCCGCGGGCAAGATCGCGTGGGCCTTGCAAACGCGCGCCAGCGCGAGGACGAGCAGTCCGCGGAAAAAGAACTCCATGCTGAACAGGTCGAGGCCATAACCCAGCTCGTAGGCTGCGATCGGCAAAGCACTATGCGGAACGACCTTGTAGCGCGGGTATAGCTGTAGGAAGTCGGGTTGTACGGAAGCATAGACGAGCAAGGGAAGCATGGCCAGGAGCAAGTACGGAACATAGCCCCAGGTGTCGGGGCGGCGCAAACCAAAGATGGCTGGCGGTGACGTCCCACGCCAGGCCACCGCCAGCAGCAACGGCGGCAGGATCAGCACCAGCGAGCGGCCCACGTACTGCAACGCGTAATAGTAGTCCCCGCGCGCAAAACCCGGTGCGAAGGATGTATGTAACGTAAACAAAAGCGGCGCCCCCACGACGATCGCCCACCAGCGCGGCGACCGGTGATGGGCCAGGTCGCGGAAGAAGACGTACTGCAAGGCAAACGAGCTCCAATAGGAAAAAGCGAAAACCCAGACCGACGACGCTGGCAGCCGGTGCAACCCAAACCGGGCGTAAACCAACGCGCCAGCCAGAAGGAGCATGGAAATGACATAGCCGGCTGACCAGGTAGCCCCAAAATACGACCGGAAATACCCTATGAGGTGACGCATTATTCGTCCACAGGGGCATTGAGCGCCTCCCACAACAAGTCCTTGAGCGCCGTCAAACCTTGTCCGGTGACGGACGAGAAGAAGACGTGCGGCAGCTCCGAAGGCAGCTCCTGCGCGATGCTTTCCCTGAGCTCATCGTCCAGCATGTCGCTTTTGCTGATACCGATGACCATGCGCTTGTCGAGCATGTCCGGGTTGTATTGCTCGAGCTCGCTCAACAAAACCGAAAACTCGGCGCCATGATCCTGGCTGTCCGCGGGTATGACAAACAACAATACCGGGTTCCGCTCGATGTGCCGCAGGAAACGATGGCCCAATCCCTTGCCCTCCGCCGCTCCTTCTATGATACCGGGCAAATCCGCTACGCAAAACGATTTCCCGTCCCTATACGCCACCATGCCTAATTGCGGCGTGAGCGTGGTAAAGGCGTAGTCGGCTATCTTGGGTTTGGCCGCGCTGATCGACGAGAGCAACGTGGACTTGCCCGCGTTGGGGAAGCCCACCAGACCCACGTCGGCGAGCACCTTCAATTCCAGGACCTTCCAACCCTCCACGCCGGGTTCCCCCGGTTGCGCGTACTCGGGGACCTGGTTGGTCGGCGTGGCGAAGTTCGCGTTTCCGAGACCGCCGCGGCCGCCGCGGAGCCAGATGACCTCCTGGCCGTCCTCGAGGATCTCGGCTTCCTGCTTCCCGCTTTCCTCGTCAAAAGCAACGGTGCCCAGGGGCACCTCGATATAGGTATCCTTGCCAAAACGGCCGGTGCAGTCGTTACCGCTGCCAGCCTCGCCGTTTTCGGCAATGACATTCTTATAATAGCGAAGGTGCAGCAGCGTCCAGAGCTGGGCGTTGCCCTTCAGGATGATGTGTCCGCCCCGACCGCCGTCACCGCCATCCGGACCCGCCTGGGCGTTGTATTTCGTGCGCAGGAAGTGCTTCGAGCCCGCTCCTCCGTGTCCGGATTTGCAAAAGACGCGGATGTAGTCTATGAAATTGCTTTTTTCCATGTAAGCGACAAAGGTACGGCATCTTTCGGGGCGCGCCATCCCCATCCATAGGCATCAGGAATGCCCCTGCTCTTTCCAGGTCGCATAGCCGCCCCGTTGCGTCTTCAGACCCGGCGGCACTTCCCGGAGCGGTTCACACTCCCGCGCCAGCATCCGCATGTCCGTGGGCAGCCGGCGGTACAGCGCCGTACCCTGGCTCTTCCACTCCAGCATCTGGTCGGAGACCTCCTTGATGATCTTCCCCGGGTTGCCGACCACCAGGCTGCGCGGCGGGATCTGCATGCCTTCGGTCACCAGCGTGAGCGCGCCGATGATGGAGCCGTCGCCCACGGTGACCTTGTCCAGGATGACGCTGTTCATGCCTACCAGGCAATTGCGGCCGATATACGCGCCGTGGATGATTGCGCCGTGGCCGATGTGCGCGTCTTCCGCCAGGCGGACCGTGATCCCGGGGAACATGTGCACCACGCAATTCTCCTGGACGTTGCAGCCGTCGGCGATGTGGATACCGCCCCAGTCACCGCGGAGCATGGCCCCCGGGCCGATGTACGCGTCCTTGCCGATGACGACGTTCCCGGTGACCACCGCCTGGGGATGGACGAAGGCGCTTTCGTGCACGACGGGGATATATTCTCCGAATGAGTAAAACATGATTACTTCCCTTTAAAGACCGCGGGTCGTTTTTCTAAAAAAGCCGCTACGCCTTCCCGGTAGTCCTCGGTGCCCGCGGCTTGTTGCTGGAGGATGTCCTCGAAGTGCAGCTGTTCGTCGAGCGTCTGGGTGAAGGACTGCTGTAGCGCCTCCTTGGTCAGCGCCAGCCCACGGGTAGGCATAGCCGCCAGCTTGACCGCCAGCTCCCAGGAGGCCGTGGCAAAGGTCTCGTCCGGGTATACCTTGTAGACCATGCCCATTTGTTCCGCTTCGGCGGCGGTAACCTTGTCGCCCAGCATCGCCAGCGCGGACGCCCGCTGCCAGCCCACGAGCCGGGGTAGGAACCAGGTGCCCCCGCTGTCGGGGATCAGCCCTATTTTGGAGAACGCCTGTACGAAGGAAGCCGAGGCAGCGGCCACCACCACGTCGCAGCAAAGGGCGATGTTCGCCCCCGCCCCCGCGGCCACGCCGTTGACCGCGGCCACGACGGGTTTGGGCATGCGGAAAATGCGGCGCACGATCGGGTTGTAGTGCTCTTTCAGGATCCGGTCCATCCCGGGGCCGTGCGGGTCGACGACCTCCGCCAGGTCCTGGCCCGCGCTGAATCCCTTACCCGAACCGGTGATATAGACCGCGCGGACTTCGGTGTTGGAGACGCAGGCGTCCAGCGCTTCCTGGAGCTCCAGGGCCATTTCCCTGTTAAACGAATTGAGCTTGGCGGGTCGGTCGAGCACGATACGGGCGACCTTTTGTTCTACAGACAGTGATATTCCGGCCATCTAGTGACTTTTGAAATAATCGAAGGGTTCTTTACAATCCAGGCAGCGGTACAACGCCTTACAGGCGGTCGAACCGAACCGGCTCACCATTTCGGTGTGGTAAGAGCCGCAGCGCGGACAGGTCACCGACTCGTCCTGCTGGAACAGGTCCAGGCTGCAAACGACGGGGACGGAATTCGGGGGGGCGATACCGAAAGCCTGGAGTTTTTCCCGGGCCGCGTCGGTCATCCATTCGGTCGACCAGGCGGGCGTGAGCGTCGTGCGGATGTCTACCGGATTGTAACCCGCTGCCGCCAGCGTCATGCGGATGTTCATCCGGATGACGTCCACGGCGGGGCAACCGTTGTAGGTGGGGGTGATCATGACCGTCACGCCCAGGGTTTCCCCAAGAGCGGGATAGATACGCACATCCCGGACGATGCCCAGGTCGAGGATGCTCAGGACCGGGACTTCGGGATCGGGAATGCCTTCCAGCAGCTTCATCACGTTCGATATGGACGATACGGCTGTCATACTACCAGGTGCTGCCGGGATAAGCCCGTTGCATGAATTGGAGGTCCGCCAGCAGGTACCCCAGGTGTTCGGAATGAGCCCCGGTCTTACCCCCCGTCTGATGGCCCGGGGCGATGGGCGTTTGCAGGTTGGCCTGGCTAAAGACCTTGCGGACGTGTTCCATCCAGGGCGTCTCTAAGTCCCCTACGGGCACGCTGACGCCGGTCGTCTCCAGCACCGATTCGTACGGCGCGGGCCGGAACAATTCCCCTGTAAACATCCATAGCGCGTCCAGGGCGTTGAGCATCCGTCCGCGGCTTTCTTCCGTACCGTCGCCCAGCCGGACCACCCATTCCCCGCTCCAGCGCAGGTGGTAGGTCACTTCCTTGAGCGAGCGTTCGGCGATGGCCCGCAGGCGCTCGTCCGCGCTGTGCCGCATGTTTTTGTAGAGCTCGTATTGATAGGCGCTGAAAAGGAATTGACGGAGCGTCGTTTGCGCCCAGTCCCCATTGGGTTGTTCCACCAGCAGGCAATTGCGGTATTCGTACACATCCCGGAGGTAAGCCAGGCTGTCCTCGGTGGCGTCGCCCGCGAGCGCTTCCGCCGCATACTGGTAAAACAGCCGGGCCTGGCCGATCAGGTCCAGGGAAATATTGGTCAGGGCGATGTCCTGCTCCAACACAGGCCCGTGGCCGCACCATTCGCTGTTACGGTGCCCCAGGACCAGGGCGTCGTCCGCCAGGTGGAGCAGATAGGTGGATAAGGTCATGCTCAGATATTCTTTACCTCGGGAGGTAATTGATAAAACGTCGGATGCCGGTAAATCTTGTCCGAAGCCGGGTCAAAAAGGCTGTCCGCATCGCCCGGGTCCGATGCGTGGATGTGGCGGCTTTCCACCACCCAGATGCTGACGCCCTCTCCACGCCGCGTATACACATCCCGGGCATTCTCCATCGCCATCGCGGCATCCGCCGCGTGGAGGCTCCCGACGTGTTTGTGGTCGAGGCCCTGGCGGCTTCGGATGAATACTTCCCATAATGGCCATTCGTTCGACATAACTTTTCTTTTTCCTTGTCCCTGGCTTGTCCCCAGCGCTGTGTCACACCGCGACCGCCGCCGGCTCCCGCCGCTCCGCGACCTTGCGCGCGTGCGCCTCAGCCGCCTCCCGTACCCAGGCGCCGTCCTCCCAGGCTTTTACCCTGGCCTGGAGCCGTTGGCGGTTACAGGGCCCGTCCCCGCGGAGCACCGCCTTGAATTCCTCCCAGTCAATCGGACCCGTGGTATAGTGCCCCGTCTCCGGGTCCTGGGCGAATTCCTCGTCCGGGATAGTCAGCCCAAGATACGCCGCTTGCTCGGCGGTTATATCTACGAATTTTTGCCGTAGCTCGTCGTTGGAAAAACGCTTGATCTTCCAGCGCATGCTTTGAGCGCTGTGCGGAGAATCGTCGTCCCGGGGTCCGAACATCATCAGGGTGGGCCACCACCAGCGATTCAGCGCGTCCTGCGCCAGCCGCTTCTGGGCCTCGGTACCCCGGCACAGGGCGAGCATGATTTCAAACCCCTGGCGCTGGTGAAAGCTTTCCTCCTTGCAAATGCGCACCATGGCCCGCGCGTAGGGACCATAGCTGGCCCGGCACAGCGGCACCTGGTTCATGATCGCCGCCCCGTCCACCAGCCAGCCGATGGCGCCGATGTCCGCCCAGGTCAGGGTGGGATAATTGAAGATCGAGGAATATTTTGCCTTCCCCGTATGGAGCTGGTCGTAGAGCTGGTCGCGGCTCACCCCCAGGGTTTCCGCCGCGGAGTAGAGGTACAACCCGTGCCCCGCCTCATCCTGCACCTTGGCCAGCAGGGCCGCCTTCCGCCTCAGGCTCGGCGCCCGGGTGATCCAGTTGGCCTCCGGCAGCATACCCACGATCTCGCTGTGGGCGTGTTGGCTGATCTGCCGGATCAGCGTTTTCCGGTAATCCTCAGGCATCCAATCCGTCGGCTCGATCCTGATTTCCCGGTCCACCTTATCCTGGAAAATGGCTGCTCTTTCCATACGGCCAAAGATACAGAAATCCCTAACGCGTGTTAGTATTTTTCTGTCCAAACAGTACTTTATTGTGACTTTTATCGTTATTTTGTTGACACGACTAATTGCTTGCACGGTTCAGAATGCACGGTAGACTGAGACAATTACAAGAGGGCATCGCCTCGGGTGACCAGGCCGCTTTAAAAGAATTGTACCGATTGCTTTATAAAAAGCTGGTGCAGTTCGCCTACGTCCTCGTGCGGTCCCGGGAGCTATCAGAAGAAGTGGTGGAAGACGTCTTTATCAAACTCTGGAACAAGCGCGGTCACATCATCGACATCCAGAACCTGAAGGTCTATCTCTACATCGCCACCAAGAACACCGCCCTCAACTACCTCTCCAAACGCGCCATCGAGCTCACCACCGCGCCCTTCGACTACCTCGACATCGAAACCGCCGACATCGACGCCTCCCCGGAACAGCTCATGATCACCGCGGAGATGCTGCGCAAAATGCAAGCCGCCGTCGACGCGCTGCCCCCGCGCTGCAAAATGATCTTCAAATTGATCCGCGAAGACGGGTTGCGTTATAAAGAAGTTTCCGACATCCTCGGCATCTCCGTCAACACCATCGACGCGCAAATGGCGATCGCGGTGAAGCGTATCAGCGCGGCGCTTCCGATGGATATTCCCACGCGCTCGAAGCGCTTCCCCGCAAATTAGCCCCCGCCGCCGGCCCGGTCACCCTATATTTGGGCACGAAAAAGCTACGCAACATGGAATACACCCGCTTCGGCCACACCGGCCTCAAAGTCTCGCGCATCTGTCTTGGCTGTATGACCTATGGCAAACCCACCGACCGCTGGCCGTGGGCGCTGAACGAAGAACAGAGCCGCCCCTTCATCAAAAAGGCCCTCGACCTCGGCATCAACTTCTTCGACACCGCCGACGTGTACACCGATGGCGCCAGCGAAGAAGTCGTGGGCAAAGTCCTGCGTGAATCCGTCAGCCGGGATGAGGTCGTCATCGCCACCAAGGTCTTCAACCCGATGGGCCCCGGCCCGAACGACCGCGGCCTGAGCCGGAAACACATCCTGTCCGCCATCGACGCCAGCCTGAAGCGCCTCGGCACCGACTACGTGGACCTCTACCAGATCCACCGCTGGGACTACGATACCCCCATCGAAGAGACCCTCGAAGCCCTCAACGACGTCGTCCGCTCCGGCAAGGCCCGCTACATCGGCGCCTCCTCCATGTTCGCCTGGCAGTTCGCCCGCGCCCTTATGATCTCCGAGCAGAACGGCTGGGCGAAGTTCGTGAGCATGCAGCCCTACTACAACCTCGTCTATCGCGAAGAAGAGCGCGAAATGCTCCCCCTCTGCACTGACCAACGCGTCGCCGTCATCCCCTGGTCGCCCCTCGGCCGCGGCCTCCTCACCGGCAAGCGCCAGCAAGGCGGCGGCGAAACCGAACGCGCCCGCACCGACGCCTTCGGCAAGTCCCTATACACCCGCGACAACGACTTCGAGATCGCGGGGGTCGTCGATTCCATCGCCGCCGCGCGCGGCATCCCCGCGGCGCAGGTGGCCCTCTCATGGGTTCTTTCCAAGCCGGTCGTCACCGCGCCCATCGTAGGGGCGAGCAAGCCGGGCCACCTGGAGGACGCGGTCGCGGCGTTGTCGGTGAGGCTCTCCGAAGAGGAGGTTCAACGGTTGGAGGGGAAGTATCAGCCGCATCCGGTGTTGGGGCATTCTTAAAACTTTACATTCCGCAAGCGTTTTTGTAACGAAAACTTGTTGCAGGGGAGGGTGTTTTTCCCGTTTTTTTATGTTGCTGATAATTCGGGATCTTTTTGTTTTGAAATCCGGATTATTTTCTTTTAGATTTATGCGGTTCATTGATTGGACTGCTTCCGTACCTTATCAACAACGCTAAATACCTGAAACCCCAACTTGATCCGCTTATGCGATTAGGCTCTGCTTTGCTTGTACTCTGGCTCGGCGCCACTGCCTATCCTCCACCGGTTAGTATGACCAGCCATTGCGATCCCACCTGTAAGATTGCCTACGAGAGCCCTGACCAGCCGAAACTGATCGGGGACCAATTCGGCAATATCCTCAAGCGATACGATTATCAATATCAAACTACCAATAACTAAGGCTCATGAAGAAGACCATACTTCTGATATTCCTGGCGCCGCTCCTGGCGCATGCACAAAATACTTTTCCCTCGAGCGGCAACGTAGGAATCGGCACCAATAGCCCCTATACCCTCCTGGAGGTAAAGGATGGCATCGATCTCAATACTTCCAGTACCCAGTATACCGGCTCCATGTCCATAGGCTTGTGTAATGATTTTGCCGCCGGCGGCGCCCAACAATATATTTTGCTTATACCCCAGGCTACCGGGACGCCCGTGGCCGCTGCCGGGCTGAGCGGTACCCTCCGGGAGTATAGGGGCAACTCAACGTCGTTCAATGACTTTTATGAATATGAGATCGTCGCCCAAACGGCGTATCAGACGACCTATGTCAATGTCATACCCCGGTCGGTTTCTTCGCATGTGCCGAATGTCTATAGCGTAAACTATGGTGGCACTTATTACCTCGCCCTCCTGGCTTCCGATATGATCCTAAGCGCGGGCTATTTTACCTATACGGGGTATTTTTGGAACAACATCAACGGTGTCAAGCCTCAGCTGGTGCCGGCCTCCTCCTGTTCCAATATAGCAGTCGCGCAGCCGACCACGTATATAGCCGGTTCCACCCTGACCGCTAATTCCTCCGGTTTTGTTGGCGTGGGTACGCCGGACGCCCAGTCACCCCTTCATGTCGTCGGACCGGGCACCACCACCGGCGACTTTTATAACTTCAAGGGCGACTTATCCATACAGGCCAATACCGCGACCCGCTCCACCCAGGCCGGCCCTTCCCTTCAATTTGTCCTACCCGCCAGCGCCGACGGCTCCAACCCCTGGGCCCAGGGGCGGATCATGACGGTGGCCGGGAATACCAACTCGGGTGATGCCACGGGGAAGATGATCCTGAGCGCCCGGAGCCTGGTGAATGTACCTCTCTATGGCAATCAATTTGTATTTGAGAACAACATCGTCATCGATGGCTCGACGGGCAACGTCGGCATCGGCACCCTGCAGCCCCAATCCCTGCTGGCCGTCGCCGGCCGGGTTACGGCTAAAGAGGTAATGGTGGATTCTTCGGGCTGGGCGGACTTTGTCTTCGATAGCGCTTACCGTCCTATGCCTCTACAGGATGTGGCGTCATATACCAGGGCCAACAAGCACCTGCCGGATATCCCTTCCTCCGCTGACATCGCAAAAGGTGGTCTGAATATGGGAGATATGCAAAAACGGCAGATGCAGAAGATAGAGGAGCTTACGCTTTACGCGATCGAGGCCGACAAGAAGATCGGCCGCGAAGAATCACTCCTGGTGCAGATGCAGGCCCGGCTGGAAGCCTTGCAGGCCAAAGTCGATAGCTTAACCACCCATCGTTAACGCCCGAGTATGAACGTTCCCCGCCTTTTAGCTACCGCCGTCGTTGTAGCGCCCTTTTTTGCCGGTGTGCGGAGCAACCTATCCCAACCTGATCTGCTTATGCGATGTGGCTCTGCCTTGCTAATGCCGCACTTTGCTTCTGCACTCTCATTTTCGAGCGCAACCGAGGGGGTGAATGATACTACGAAGGTACAGCTACCATCCGCTTATGTTGAAAAGGTACAAGCTAAAGCTCAGTCTGTAAACGCGGCGCTCAACAAAAAGACGGCCGAGTATTTGGGCAAGCTGAACAAGCTTGAAGCAAAGCTGGTCGGGAAGTTGCAGAAACTAGACCCCACCAAAGTAAAGGCGCTCTCCCCCTCCCCGTATGATAAATGGCTGAGTAGCGCCCAGGGCGCGGCGCCCACGAGCTACGTGCCTGGGCTGGACAGCATGCACACCTCCCTGGCGTTCCTGGCGCAGCAGAATGGCGTTTCGCCGGCCGGCGGCTCCGCGGCTGTGACGGGCGCCGAGTCCCAGGTCTCCCAGCTGCAAGGCAACCTCAACCAAAGCGCCCTTATTGACCAGTACATCCAGCAACGTAGGCAGGAGCTTTCCAACCTGATGGCGCAGTACACCAACCTCCCGCACAGCGTCACGAACACCTTTAACCAGTATAAGGAGACCGCTTACTATTACCGCGCGCAGCTGCAGTCCTACAAGGACATGCTCAATGATCCTTCCAAAATGGAGGCTACGGCCCTTACGGTTCTGAATAAGGTCCCCGCCTTCCAGCAGTTCATGAGCCGGAATTCCTTTTTGGCGAGTCTTTTCGCCGCTCCGCC
>NZ_DATJIY010000178.1:0-21336 GCF_035492835.1 Dinghuibacter sp. | reverse complement strand
TCCACGTAGGTATCCTGCTCTCCGATTCGGAGATCATCCATGCTTCCGGGAAAGTCCGCGTCGACCGCATCGACACCCAGGGGATATTGAATGTCGAGACGGGCGCGCGTACGCACCAGCTGCGGATCATAAAGCGGCCGTGTTAGATTTACCGAAACGGGCTTATGTGCTATCGGCGTGCCTGGTGGACGTTACTTCTTGTAAGCGTCCTTATACCGCGCGATCGCCTCATTGAGGATCTGGTACGCGACCGTTTTATCCTGGAACTCCTCCACTTTCACGGTCTTGTTCTCGAGGTGCTTGTATTCTTCGAAGAAATGCCGGAGCTCGTTGAAGAAGTGACGCGGCATTTCGTCCAGCGAATTGATATAGTTCACGGAGGGGTCGTTGGCCGCGATCGCGATGATCTTGTCGTCGGCGTCGCCGCCGTCGATCATCTGCATGACGCCCATGATCTTGGCCTCGATCAGACAAAGCGGTTGGACGGGTAGGGAACAGATGACCAGAACGTCCAGGGGGTCCTTGTCCTCGCCGAGCGTCTGGGGGATAAAGCCATAGTTGGCGGGGTAGTGGAACGAGGAATAGATGACCCTGTCCAGTCGGAGCAGACCGGTTTCCTTGTCCAATTCATACTTGGCCCTGGACCCTTGGGGGATTTCGATCAGGGCGTTTACAACCTGCGGTGCATTTTCCCCGTAGTGGGCCCCGTGCCAGGGGTGTAGGACAGTTAACATCAAAATTATTTTTTTATAAAGGCGGGATCTTGCCGGGCTTAGCCCCCAAGACCGCCGAACATACTAAACAAAATTATGCCAAGCACCAGCGCCGTGATCGCGGTATACAGGTAATCCTTTTCGACCAGGTACCCGATGATGGAAAACGCCACGCGGACGACGGGGGTGGCGATCAGGATGAGGATGCCCAGCTGGATGATCGCCCGTCCTCTCCCCTCCAGGACGCCGCCGGTGATGCCGGAGATGGTCCGGAAGGTCCGGGGCTGCCCGTGAAAGGTCCCGTAGTCGGGTAATTCCGAACCGTGCCGGTAAAGATAGATCGCCCCGCCAATGGCGACGACCACGGTGGCCAACAGCACCCCCCACCTCAGGAGGTTGCCGATGATGACCTGCATGTCCTTGTCGCCCCAATTCCTCATATGCGGTGGGTTGCTCCGTTATAAATCATTTCCACGGCCAGGAAGACGACCACGACGGTAAAGATGACCCTCAGCCAGGCCGGGCGGGCGCCCGCCAGGATGCGGGACCCCAGGAAGGCGCCGCCGAGGACGCCCAGGACGACCGGCATCGCGATCCCCGGGTCGATATACCCCCGATAGAGATAGATACCGGCGCTGGCGGCCGCGGTCACGCCGATCATGAAGTTGCTGGTGGTGGTGGATACCTTGAAGGGGACCCGCATGATGTTGTCGATGGCTATGACCTTCAGGGCCCCGGACCCGACGCCCAGCAGCCCGCTGAGCATACCCGCCAGGGTCATCATCCCGAAACCGCCGTACACGCGGTGTACGCCGTACGCCTGCCAGCCGCCTTGCCCGTCGGGATATTGGCCGTTTAGTGTCAGCTTTGCGGCCAGGGCGCTGCCGGCCGTATCGGGGGCGCCCTGCTTTTTGACATACGAAGAGGCCGTGGACAGGATCAGGATCGTCCCGAAGATGATGGCGATCAGGTGCGTGGGCGCGTAGATCGCCAGGAAGGCTCCCAGGATGGCGCCGGTGGTTGTCGCCACCTCGAGGAACATACCCAGCCGGATGTTGGAGTAGCCTTCCTTGACATAGGCCACGGCGGACCCGGAAGAGGTGGCTATGACGGCCACCAGCGACGAACCGATGGCGTACCGGATGTCGACGCCAAAACCCAGCGTCAGGAGCGGGATAATCACCACGCCGCCGCCGAGACCCGTGAGCGACCCCAGCAGACCCGCGGCGAAAGCGCCGATCAGCAAGATACCGGTAAAGACGAGGATGGTCATTACTTAGCGGGCGTATCCAGGGAGTCTTTTACATTCAAGGTGTTGGCGAGATCCACCCACCATTCCCCCTGGGTGTGTACCATGTGCAGGGTCATGTGCTTGTTCTTGTACGTATTGGAATACTCGATGACCGCCACGGAATCCACCGGCTTTTTGACCGAATAGATGATCAGGCTGGCTTTGCCATAACTATCCTTCTCCGCCTGGGGCATCGCCTGGTACTGCTGTTTATACCGGCCATAGATATACTGGTTGACGGAGTCCTGGAGGACGTAATCGTCGGCGATGGAATAATCCGCTTTCAACGACGCGTTGATAAAGTCGCGTCCCGCTTCGGTGGGATCGGACGGCTTGCTGTACGTCGTCTTGCAGGCGTTCCACGACCCTACTACCAAGGCCAACGCCAGGACATAGATGTATTTACGCATGCGTCAAAGATAGCGCATCCTTTGCAAAAAGCGTGGTACCGCTATGCCTGGCGATGATGCCCCTCGATCCTGACCTGTTCCACCTGGTGCTCCTTGTCGTAAGCCCTGATGATGGCTTTGACGAGGCGGTGCCGTACCACGTCTTCTTCGTCCAGCTCGATATGGGCGATTCCGTCCACGTGCTTCAGGATGCGGATGGCTTTGTCCAGACCGCTCTTTTGGTTCTTGGGAAGGTCCACCTGCGTAAGGTCGCCGGTGATGATCGCCTTGGCGTTGGCGCCGATACGCGTCAGGAACATCTTCAGCTGGAGGTCGGTCGCGTTCTGCGCCTCGTCCAGGATGATGAACGCGTTGTCCAGCGTCCGGCCGCGCATATAAGCCAGGGGCGCGATTTCGATCACCCGGGTGCTCATATAATAGCCCAGCTTGTCGGCCGGTATCATATCGTCCAGGGCGTCGTACAGGGGCCGCAGGTAGGGGTCGATCTTTTCCTTCAGGTCACCGGGGAGGAACCCCAGGCTTTCACCCGCTTCCACCGCCGGCCGCGTCAGGATGATCTTTTTGACGATCTTGTTCTTCAACGCCCGTACCGCCAAAGCGACCGCCGTATAAGTCTTACCCGTACCGGCCGGTCCGATCGCGAAAAGGATGTCGTTCTTGTCCGCGGCCTGCACCAGCCGTTTCTGGTTGGCCGTACGCGCCCGCACGGTCTTGCCGTTGGGGCCGAAGACCAGGATGTCGTTGGGGTTGCGATCCTTGAAGTGGTCGATGGTTTCGGCGTCGTCCCCGCCCAGGATCTGCTCGAAGTAGTTCTCGCTCAAGTGTCCGTTTCGTTCCAGGTATTGCACAAGCAGGTCTATTTTTTCGCGGGCCGTCTCGATTTGCTCCGGCGCCCCGCTGAGCTTGATCTGGGTACCTCTGGATAGGATTTTTAAGAGGGGGAATTTCTTTTTGAGTATGTCTAGTTTACCGTTGTTGACCCCAAAGAATTCAATAGGGTTGATGCTTTCGAGGTTGATAATCGTCTCCGTCAAGTGCTGTTCAATTTATGGTCACCAATGTGGGATACGGCAGGGTGTGTTCTCCGTCGTTCCTATTCATCCGGCGCGGGTATGCCTGCATACCCAGCGCATTTTCGTGTCCCTTAAATTTACGAAATCGAAGAGGCTTAACCCAAATAAATCTTATTAACAGCATGTGAAGAATCACGCATTTTTCAGCTGGCCGATCGCCCGTATCGGGTCGGGCGCGTGGAATACGGTGCTCCCCGCCACGAGCACATCCGCGCCGGCCGCAACGATCGCCGAGGCGTTGTCCACGGAAATGCCGCCGTCGACCATGACGTGCGTATGCGCCCCCAGGTCGTGGATCATTTTCCGCAGCTTGCGGACCTTCTGAAAGGTATGCGAGATAAATGTTTGACCGCCGAACCCGGGGTTGACGCTCATCACCAGGACGATATCCAGCTCGGGGAGGATGGCTTGCAAAAAATCCACGGGCGTGGCGGGATTGATCGCGACCCCGGCCTTCATACCCAGAGACTTGATCTGTTGCACATTACGGTGCAGGTGGCGGCAGGCTTCCCAGTGCACGGTTATGTGATCCGCACCGACTTTTTTGAATTCGGGAACATACCGCTCCGGCTCTTCGATCATCAGGTGGACGTCGCAGGGCTTTTTGGCCACCGAATGGATCTGCTCGACGATCGACATACCGTAGCTGATGTTGGGCACAAAACGGCCGTCCATGATGTCCAGGTGGAACCAGTCGGCATCGCTCTCGTTGACGATCTGGCAGGCGGCGCCCAAATGCAGGAAGTCCGCGGCCAGGAGGGAGGGGGCTACTAGGTGCATATGTGTGATTTGCCGGGCCGTAGGCCCGGCGGGGCAATATACTCATTTTCCGTTGGCGTCGTCGATTTTCCGGAGCGCCTCGCGGGCCTCGGTAAAGCGCTTGTCGAAGGCAAGGGCGCGTTGATAATTCAGCCGGGCGTCCTTGAGTTGCCCCAGCTCCTGCTGACAGCGCCCCGTCCAGTAGTATCCGTCGGCAAAGGTGTTGTCCACCGTGGTCGAAAGCCCGAAGACCTTGAGGGCGTCGGCATACTTGTGCAGCTTGAACAGGAGGGTGCCCTTTTCCAGGTAGGCCTGTAAAAAGGTATATTCGATGGCGATGGACTGGTCGAAACAAGCGATGGCTTCCGCCGGCTTCCCCGTATTGGCGTAGTAGATGCCCTTGATCGTATAGGGGTCCGGTTTTTTTTGCATATGTTCCTGCTGACGGATGATCCTCTCGCAGATCGCCAGCGCGGCCGGGTTGCCTGCGTCGGCGTACCGGTTGGCCAGTTCATAGGTGAGGGTGGCGTCCACCGAATCGAGCCGGTAAGCCCTTTCGAGGCTCCGGAGGGCGCCCGCCGAATCCCTGAGCGCGTCCTCGGCCATCGCCCGGTTATACCAGTTGCCCGCGCTGGCGGAATCGTAGGCCAGCGCGCTGTCGGTCACCCGCATGGCGTCTTCGTAACGGCCTTCGCCAAAAAACGACGTAAACAGGTTCCCCCGCAGCAATTGGTTGTAGGGAAAACGGCCGAGAGCAGGCCGGATCACAGCCCTCGCCGAATCCGGCTGTCCGTGGTCCAGCCAGAAGGAGGAAAGGACGATGGCGTAGTCGGGTTCCTCCGCGATCGAAAACGCCTTTTCCAGGTCCCTGACCGCGTGGGCCGAGTCATTGTTCCTGACGAACAGCTTGCCCCGTTCATAGTAATAGGAGGACTGCCGGGGGAACTGCCTGATCGAGTCCGTCCAAACGGCGTAGGGGGGGCGTTCGAGGACCGGGTCGTTCTTTTCGGTGTTCGCCCCGCAGGCTGTCAGGATACATACGATGGCGTACGCCAGGATTGTCCGGAAATGCTTCATGGGCCAAAGCTAAATTTCCGTAGGTTTGCCTCCAAATTTTCACCATGTACGAGATACTGCTCGACCTGCACAATATCCTCCGCTGGGTCATCGTGATCGCCCTGTTGTATGTCCTGGTCAAAAGCTGGAGCGCCATGAACGCCAAACGGGCCTTCACCAACGGAGAACGCAAGGGCGCGTTGATCCTGCTGATTGCAGCGCACATCACCCTCCTGATCGGGCTCTATCAATGGATATTCGGCCGTTTTGGCCTCGTACAAGGGCTGCCCGAGGGCACCGTCCTGATGAAGGACAAATTCTACCGCTTCTTCTGGGTCGAGCACCCCTTTGGTATGGTGCTTGCGATCACGCTCATTACGATGGCGTATAGCCGGGTGAAAAAAGGCGTTGCAAAGCCCGGGCTGGGCGGCAAGGTTTTCTGGTTGCTGCTCATCGCCCTCATCGTGATCTTCTTTACCATTCCCTGGCCGTGGCGCGTGGGGATCGGAAGGCCGATCTTCCCCGGGGTCGGTATGTAGCGCCGTTTTGGGTCAGCCCACGTCCCGCCGTCCCTTGGCTCAGCCCACGTCCCGTGGCTCCACCAGGCTGCGGGCGCCGAGCTCTATCACCTGGCAGTCCGTCAGCCGGCTGCCTTCCACGGTAAACCGCACGATCGTGCGCACCTTATGCCAGCCCTGGTTACCGGCGGCGCCGGGGTTGATGTGGAGCAGGTTCAGCGTCTTATCGGGCATGATCTTCAGGATATGCGAGTGCCCCGATATAAAGAGTCCCGGCCGTTCTTTCGCCAGCTCCGCCTTTACGCCCGGCGCATACCGTCCCGGATAACCGCCGATGTGTATCATACATACTTTTAGGTCTTCGCAGGTCCAGACCAGGCGCTCGGGAAAGCGTCCCCGGATGTCATTCCCATCGATGTTCCCATACACGCCCCTCAGCGGTTTGACCGAGGCCAGGGCATCGGCGACAGATTCGCCTCCCCCGAAGTCACCGGCGTGCCAGATCTCGTGACAGCCGGCGAAATGTTTTAGGACGGCCGGGTCGAGGTAACCGTGGGTGTCCGAGATAAGACCTATCCTTGTCATACCGGGCAATTTCGGTATATTTACTTCAAGTCTATGCCGTTTTACAGGAACTTCACATATTGGATCGACAAGCGAC
Source organism: Dinghuibacter sp. (assembly GCF_035492835.1). Lineage (NCBI taxonomy): Bacteria > Pseudomonadati > Bacteroidota > Chitinophagia > Chitinophagales > Chitinophagaceae > Dinghuibacter > Dinghuibacter sp. Next base: position 14,855 of record NZ_DATJIY010000178.1, on the reverse strand, counting down.
ACTGGAAGTATTACTTCCTGTTGCTGACGCTCGCGGCGGATCGAGGCTGACGCCGCGCGGCCGGAGCCGTTACTACGCTTGTCTGGCCAGCGACGGCGACGCGTGACCACCTGTAAACCGCCCGTTTTCCCACGGGCTATCGTTTTTCCTTAAATACTTGCCATGCCATTCTATCATACGCTGGGGCAGATTCCCCATAAGCGTCATACCCAGTTTCGCAAACCCGACGGCGGATTGTACGCCGAACAGCTTTTTTCGACGGAAGGGTTTTCCTCGGATTCATCGTTACTCTACCATGTATATGCCCCCACGGACATCCTCCAGGTGGGCGAACCCTATAGCGTGAGCCCGGAGGTAGCGGAGGAAAAGATGCTCAAGCACCGCAGCTTCCAGGGATTCAGGGTCGCGCCCGAAAAGGACTACCTGACTTCCCGGAAGGCCGTGCTGGTGAACAACGACGTCCACGTCGTCCTGGCGGCGCCCCAGGCCGGTACCGCGGATTATTACTTCAAAAACGCGGACGCCGACGAGGTGATCTTCGTCCACAAGGGGAGCGGCGTGCTCCAGACCCCCTATGGATCGCTGACGTTCGGTTATGGGGACTACCTGGTCATACCCCGGGGTACGATCTACCAGATCCGTTTTGACGGACCGGACAACCGGCTGTTTATCGTCGAGTCCTTCAGCCCCATCCGGTTCCCCAAAAAATACCTGAGTCCCTTCGGCCAGCTGCTCGAGCATTCCCCTTATTGCGAGCGCGACATCCGCGCCCCGAAGGACCTGGAAACCCATTCCGAGAAGGGGGACTTCCTGATGCTCATTAAAAAACAGGGCCAGCTCTACACCTTCCATTATGGGCACCACCCCTTCGACGTCATCGGCTGGGACGGCTGCTGTTACCCGTTTGCCTTCTCCATCCATGATTTTGAACCCATTACGGGCAGGGTCCACCAGCCACCGCCCGTCCACCTGACCTTCGAGGCCCGGAACTTCGTGATCTGCTCCTTCGTTCCCCGCCTCTTCGACTATCATCCAGAGTCGATACCGGCCCCTTATAACCACAGCAACATCGACAGCGACGAGCTGCTGTACTACGTGGACGGCGATTTTATGAGCCGGAAAAACGTCACCCGTGGGCAGATCACCCTACATCCCGGTGGTATACCCCACGGGCCACACCCGGGGTCGGTCGAAAAGAGCATCGGGGCCAGGGAAACCAAGGAATTGGCGGTCATGGTGGACACCTTCCATCCCTTGAAACTGACCAAAACCGCCCTTGAAATCGAGGATCCGGCCTACATTACGAGCTGGCTCGACCGGCATCCGGTGTAGTTTTTACAAAAAATGAGCGATAATTTCCGTTTTGGCGGAATAAATCTTATCTTTGCGCTCCCAAAATCTGTATGTCGAAACAAGGACTAATCAAGCAAGACGGCGTCATTATAGAAGCCTTATCGAACGCCATGTTCAGGGTAAGGCTCGAAAATGGCCACGAAATTCTGGCTACTATATCGGGGAAAATGAGGATGCACTACATCCGCATTCTACCCGGGGACCGCGTCGGTGTTGAGATTAGCCCTTACGACCTGAGCCGGGGACGGATCAATTTCAGGTATAAAAATTAAAAACTGATTGTCATGAAGGTAAGAGCCGCCATCAAAAAAAGGAGCGCCGACTGTAAGATCGTCCGCCGCAAGGGCCGGTTGTATGTGATCAACAAAAAGAACCCCCGGTTCAAGCAACGCCAGGGCTAAAAGCGCACAGCGCGGGCCGCAAGGGCGCACAACGTATAAAATTTTAAAATTCGAATATGGCTCGTATAGCCGGTATTGATTTACCCAAGAACAAAAGAGGCGAAATCGGCCTGACCTATATCTATGGGATCGGTCGGTCTACGGCCCAGTACATCCTGGATAAGGCGGGGATCAGCTATGACAAGAAGGTGAACCAGTGGAACGACGAGGATCAGGCTGCCATCCGCAATATCATCAACAACGAGTTCAAGGTAGAAGGCCAGCTGCGTTCTGAAGTTCAGATGAACATCAAACGCCTGTTGGACATCGCTTGCTACCGTGGGCTTCGTCACAGGAAAGGCCTGCCTGTCCGCGGACAGCGTACCAGGACGAACTCGCGTACCCGCAAGGGCAAGCGTCGTACCGTCGCCGGTAAGAAGAAGGCGCCGAAGAAATAGGACTTGGGTAGCGTCAGCTGCATGACAACCCTTTCATACGCCGGATCCGGGGCAGTTGCCGGGGAGGGTAGATAGGGGCCGGGGAACCGGTTGATTTTTAACAGATTACCTTTTGGTTTTTTCATGGCAAAAGCATCGAATCAGAACAACGCGAAGGCCGCAGCTAAAAAGAGGGTCGTAAAAGTGGATTCCTACGGGGATGCCCACGTAACGGCCAGCTTTAACAACATCATCGTAACGCTTACGAACAAGCAAGGCCAGGTCATCGCCTGGAGCAGCGCCGGTAAGATGGGTTTCAAGGGGTCCAAGAAGAACACCCCGTACGCCGCCCAAACCGCTTCCCAGGACGCCGCTAAGGTGGCCATGGATGCAGGGATGCGGAAAGTGGACGTATACGTGAAGGGTCCCGGAGCCGGTCGCGAAGGCGCCATCCGCGCCCTGGCCAATTCCGGTCTGGAAGTGGTGATGATCAAAGACATCACGCCCCTGCCGCACAACGGCTGCCGTCCGCCGAAGAAGCGTCGTGTATAACATTTGTCTCCAAGGCGTCCAGTAGCGCGCCGGAGGAGATCGATCGATACCCGGATTGTCCGAAGCGCCCCTGGGCCTTCGGATTTTTCCGCATTATTTAAAAAGGGGTCCGCAATTCATTTTTACGATTTTTACCGATTGCGCGACCGTCACTAAAAAATCAAACAAAAGAACATGGCACGTTACACTGGCCCAAAAACCAAAATCTCCCGCATTTTCGGGGAACCCATCCTGGGGAACGGTAAGTACCTGGGAAAGAACAGCAATCCTCCCGGTCAGCACGGTATGACCCGCAAGCGCAAGACGCTCGGTGAATACGCCCTGCAGCTCAGGGAAAAGCAAAAAGCCAAATACACCTACGGGGTCCTGGAACGCCAGTTCCGGGGTACCTTCCAGGAAGCCGCCCGCCGCAAGGGGGCTACCGGTGAAAACCTCATCAAGCTCCTGGAAGCCCGTCTGGACAATACGGTTTACCGTCTGGGTCTGGCCGCTTCCCGGCCCGCCGCCCGTCAGCTGGTCAGCCACAAGCACATCACCGTAAACGGTCATGTGGTCAACGTACCCAGCTATCAGCTGAAACCCGGGGACATCATCAGCATTACCCAGCGTACCGCCGATAGCGAATCCCTGATGAACCAGTTCAAGGGCAAGAACCCCAAGATCAACTGGCTGGACTGGAACGAGGGCGATCTGAAAGGGACCTTCGTTACCTACCCAGAAAGGGAAAGCGTACCGGAGAACATCCGCGAGCAACTGATCGTGGAATTGTACTCCAAGTAAGCCCGGCGCAGGCCCGCCCGGTTACGCCGCCGACCCGATCGGCCGTGCCGCCGGCCCTGTCGTACGAGCCGGAGTTTTCGTTATCTTTGTATACTAAAATTTAAAGGAGACACCATACATGGCCATTCTAAACTTCGTAAAACCCGATAAAATCGTTCTTCAAAAAGCAACTGATTTTGAAGCGCAATTTGAGTTCCGTCCCCTGGAACCGGGTTACGGTGTAACCATCGGCAACGCCCTGCGCAGGGTGCTGCTGAACTCCCTGGAAGGTTACGCTATCGTGGGCATCAAGATCGAAGGTGCCGATCACGAATTTGCGACGCTGAAAGGCGTTACAGAGGATGTGACCGAAATCATCCTGAACCTGAAGCAAGTCCGCTTCAAGAAGAAGGTTGATCACGAGGTTTCTACCGAAAAGGTGACGCTCAGCCTGAAGAACAAGACGGAATTCACCGCCGCCATGATCGGCGAAGCCACGCAGAGCTTCGAGGTGATGAACCCGGGGCAGCTCATCTGCACCATGGATTCTTCCGCCAAGATCGACATCGAGATCAACATCGCCAAAGGCCGGGGGTATGTACCGGCTGACGAGAATAAAGTAAAGGACGCCCCCTTCGGGTATATTCCCATCGACTCCATCTTCACGCCCATCAAGAACGTGAAGTACGCTATCGAGAACACCCGCGTGGAACAGCGCACCGACTACGAGAAGCTCGTCATGGAAGTATCGACGGACGGGACCATTCACCCCGAAGAAGCGGTGAAGCAGGCTTCCCGCATCCTGATCCAGCACCTGATGATCATCACCGACGAGAACATCACTTTCGATAACAAGGAAGAGAAGAAGGAAGACCTGGTGGACGAACAGACCCTGCAACTGCGCAAGGTCCTCAAGACCCCCCTGGAAGACCTCGACCTTTCCGTCCGCGCCTTCAACTGTCTGAAAGCCGCCAAGATCAACTCGCTGAGCGAACTGGTCCAGTATGAGCAGGAAGACCTGATGAAGTTCCGCAACTTCGGTCAGAAGTCCCTGGCAGAAATCGAGCAGGTGCTCCACGAGCGCGGCCTCCATTTCGGCATGGACCTCGCGAAGCTGGGGATCAACGATGATTTCTGAGCCCCCCCGGCGCCACTTCGGTAGCGCCCGACAAAGATTAATCACAGGCGCGCTTGGCGCGCCATCCCTTGCAATTCCCGGCACGGTGCAAGGGTAAAACAACATAAGCCATGCGTCACGGAGACAAAATCAACAACCTGGGTCGTACCCAGTCCCATCGGAAGGCCCTGCTAAGCAACCTGGCCTCCCAGCTGATCGCGCACAAGCGGATCGTTACTACCCATGCAAAGGCAAAGTCCCTGCGGACTTATGTCGAGCCCCTGATCACCAAGTCCAAGGAGAACACCACACACCAGCGTAGGATTGTGTTCAGCTACCTGCAGGACAAGGAAGCCGTTGCCGAGCTGTTTGACGTGATCAGCCCGAAGATCGCCGCCCGTCCCGGTGGATACACCCGTATCCTGAAGCTCGGTACCCGCGTCGGTGACAACGCGGAGCTGGCGATGATCGAGCTGGTCGACTTCAACGACATCTACGGCAAGGGTAAGGGCGAAGCCAAGGAACCCGCCAAGCGCACCCGCCGCTCCGGTGGTAAGAAGAAGGCAGCCGGTGAATCCGCCGCCGCCGAAGCTTCTACCGAGAAGGCCGCCGCTCCCGCAGCAAAAGCCGCTGAGTAAGTATGCGATAATTGATTTTTATAGAGGCGGGTCATATGGCCCGCCTTTTTTTCGCGGCGCGGGCCCCGCAAGGCAATTTAGCCCGCGCCGCGAAAAAATCTAATGATGGCCCTTCGGGCGGCGGAGCTGTGCTCCGCTTTTTTTTGTAATTTTGCAAAATTTTCCTCGACGATGACGAAACCTGCGATTTTGATGCTCGAAGACGGGCTGGTATTCCACGGTACTGCATTTGGCAAGATCGGCACCACTACCGGTGAGATCTGTTTCAATACCGGTATGACGGGTTACCAGGAGGTCTTTACCGACCCTAGCTATTATGGCCAGATCGTGATCATGAACACTGTCCATGTGGGTAACTACGGTGTAAAGGATAGCGACGTGGAGAGCAAGGGCATCAAGATCAAGGGTCTGATCGGCCGCAACCTGGAACCCCGCTTTTCCCGGATCCAGGCCGTTGGTTCCCTCCAGGAATACCTCGAAAAGGAAGGGATCGTATCGATCGAAGACGTAGACACCCGTGCGCTGGTCGCACACGTGCGGACCAAAGGGGCGATGAACTGTATCATTTCCTCCGAGATACTGGACGTGGCTGAGCTCAAAAAAGAGCTGGCCAAGGTGCCGAAGATGGACGGTCTCGAGCTCGCCTCGGTCGTATCCACCAGGGAAGTGTACCACGTAGGCGACCCTCAGGCCGCCATCCGGGTCGCCGTCCTGGACTTCGGGGTCAAGCACAACATCCTGGAGTGCATGGCCGAAAGGGGCGCCTATGTGCGTGTCCATCCGGCCAAAACGAGCCTGGAGGAGCTGAACAAATTCGACCCCCATGGGTACTTCCTGTCCAATGGCCCGGGCGACCCGGCCCCCATGGACTACGCCGTCAAAACCATCAAGGACATCCTGAATAAAACGGACAAGCCGCTCTTTGGCATCTGCCTGGGCCACCAGCTGCTCGCCCTGGCGAACGACATCCCTACCTTTAAGATGCACCACGGTCACCGCGGGCTCAACCACCCGGTCAAGAACCTGCAGACAGGACGGTGCGAGATCACCACGCAGAACCACGGCTTTGGTGTCGATCCGGAAGCGGTCCGAGCCTCAGATAGGGTAGAAGTCACCCATGTCAACCTCAACGACGAATCCATCGAGGGGATCAGGGTAAAGGGGAAACAGGCGTTTTCGGTCCAGTACCACCCCGAATCGACCCCAGGTCCGCACGACAGCCGGTATCTCTTCGATGACTTCCTGCAGATGATGAGGCCGTAACGCGCCGTCGGCGCGACCTGCCGGTTGGAACATAAACAAGAAGCTATGAATAGCCCCCTTCGCATCGCGATCATCAACGGCCCTAACCTGAACCTGTTGGGCAAACGGGAACCGACCGTCTACGGCAACCAGTCCTTCGAGGCCTACTTCGCCGATATGCACAAGCTGTTCCCACAGGTCGAGTTCAGCTACTTCCAAAGCAACGTGGAGGGCGACCTGGTCGGCGAACTGCAGCGCGTGGGTTTTGATTACGACGGGATCATACTCAACCCCGGCGGCTATACCCATACCTCCGTCGCGATCGGCGACGCGATCGCCTCGATCTCCACGCCCGTCGTCGAGGTACACATCTCCAACGTACACGCACGCGAGGACTTCCGCAAGATTTCCCACGTTTCCGCCAAGGCCCGCGGCACGATCATGGGTCTCGGTCTCCGCGGCTACGAGCTCGCGGTGCGGTTTTTTACGGAGGGGTAATTGTCATTTTTTTGTCATTTTTACAAACCTATTTAGACACATAAGATAGGTCGTAGGAACATATAGTAATATGTTCCCGTCGCTCTTTCCGACGCCCTAACCGGCTGTTTGTTAATTGTTTATCGTCTTTCTAAGTTTGCCTTCTAAACTTATTTTATGAGAAGGGACGATACTTTATGGAAAGGGTTGATCGAAGACCTGTTTCCCGAATTCTTAGAATTCTTCTACCCCCAAACCGATGGGGTGCTCATCGGGCACAAGTCTGTGGTCTTTCTCGACAAGGAGCTACAGGAATTGTACCCGGCACCCGGCCGATCCGCTCCGACGATGTTTGTGGATAAGCTGGCAAAGGTTTACACGACCGATGAAAGGGAACAATGGATTCTGTTGCACGTCGAAGTACAGGGATACCATCAGAAGGATTTCCCCCGACGGATGTTTGACTACTTCGCGCGCATCAGGGACCATCACAGGCAACCCGTTACCGCCATTGCCATCGTTATGGGCAGCAGTCGCAAGGCTAAGGACTTTTACGATGAAGAATGTCTCGGAACCTACTTCCGGTACCGGTATAACGTATACAATATCCATACGGTAAGTGAGGAGGAATTGTACAAAAACAAGAACCCTTTCGCCTTAGTCGTACAGGCCGCCCGACTGTTTTATGAAAAAGGTAGGATGCCGGACAATGAATTGCTGGAGGAATTCGTAGGTTTGTTCGACATGCTTGCCGAACGGGAAATGCCCCACCAAAAAAAGCTTTGCTTGTGGGCGTTCCTATGGCACTGTGTGGATTTTGAGGACCCGGCGATGTACGCCGTATTTGATAAACAACTTAAACAAATCACCTCTAAACAAGACACTATGGGTATTATTGAAATGTTGCAGGAGAAGTGGAGGGCCGAAGGCATCGAAGTAGGTATCGAAAAGGGCATCGAGAAAGGCATCGAAAAGGGCATCGAGAAAGGCATCGAGAAGGACCAAAAAAGGGTCGTCCACAACCTCCTCAAAATCCTTCACCTCCCCGACGACCAGATCGCACAGGTCGTCGGCGTCGACCAGGACTTCATCGAAGCCATAAAACGGCAGATGAACTAGCGGAAATGAGAAAGGCCCGGAGGGGCCTTTTTTATTACAAGCGACGGCTGTTACAGTTCCTTCAACCAATAATACACCTGCCCCGCGACTTCCTGCCACCCGGGCATCCCGCAGATGTAGTGCGTACGGCCGGGGAATTCGATGTAGAGCTTCTTACTGCCGCGATCCTTGTACGCGTGGAAGTTCTCGAGGTTCAGCGGGGCGGGAACGATGTGATCCTTTTCCCCGGCGATGAAAAGGAGCGGTTGGTGGGGAGCTTCGAAGTCGACCTCGGCGTATTTACCTAAGGTGCCGCGCGGAACGTTGCGGCTTTCGGGGACGACCAGCTCGTCAAAGACCTTGTCGGATTCGGACCGGGGCATCAGGTGCGCGAAAGCGTAGTGGAACCAGTCCTTATTCGGCTCGAATACGGTGTTACCCTTGAAAAAGTTGAGTACCGGGAAATTGGATTCCCAGAAGCTCCACTTCGTGGTGAAGATGCCTTTGGGCGGTACGCCGTCGATGCAGACGCCCGCGGCGCCCATGCCCAGCGATAAAAGCTTTTGGACCACCAGACCGCCGAGGGAGTGGCCGATAAGGATGGGCTTCTCAGGGAGGGTCTTCACCAGGTTGGCGATGTTCTCCACCTCTTCTTCAAAGGTCAGTTCACCTAGCGCCGGATCGAAGTGTTCCCGCAGAACGCTGGGTTCTCCCTCATGGTAGGGATTGGCCGGGGTATGGCAGATATAGTCTCTTTCTTCAAAATAGGTTTTCCAGTGGATCCAGCTTTTGGGGTTGACGAACAAGCCGTGGATAAAAACGATTGTTTTGGATGTCATATGAGGGTTTTAGTCTATGTAAGATAATGGATCGAAAATAAACCCAAAATGAACTGATCCCGATATAAGAATCAAATAACGTCGTTTGAATATCAAAGGGGCGCCAATGGCGCCCCCAGTGTAAAATATGATCGTCTGGCCTCAGGAAGCATGTTTGTGTTTGTCCGGATGCCCTAGCGGCAGCGACAACCCCAGGTTCAGGATCATCTCGTACGTCCCGAAAGACTGACGCGCGGTGCCGTCATAGACCTTCAGACCCCAATAGTTCGTATAGACCACCTTGTTGCAATACTCCAGGTAGACATATTTGTAGAACGTAAAGCGCATGGCTGCTTCGAAACCGGCGTCGAGACCGCCGAACTGGAAGCCCTGGTTGTTGTCTTTGCCGAAGATCGTGTTTTGGACGTGGGGGACCATGAAGCCTACGCCAGCCTTCCACAGCAGCGACGTGTTGAAATTCTTATAGTTCAGCTTCCCGATCTGGACCCGGTGGACCAGGTTGAACAGGAAAAAGTTCGCGCCGTTGTTGAGCTGGTAGACCAGGAGGCTGTCGTTGAGCATGTACTTATTGACGGGCTGGTTGTTCATGGTACCGACGACGTGCAGGGCCTGCATCTGGGCCACCTGGTACTTGGTGTGGTCGAAATTGATTTCGATACCCCAGTTGTCCTTGAACCAGTGACCGATGCGGTAATTGTATTGCGGGATACTGATGGCCTTATTGAAGATACCGTCGTCCCAACCCGGGTGGTCTTCCGCAAAAACGCTTTTGAAGGTGTAGTTGTTCCCCAGGGAGGGTTGTTTGATGTGGATGTCGCTATGGGTATACCATTCCTTGTTGTACCCCCAGGAGAACCACCAGCCGCCCTGGCGGCCTTCGTAATTGTACTGGCTGTTGCTGGGAGCGTTTTGGCTGTTGCCGTTTTGCGCGGTGGCAGCGTAACATAGGATACTCAGAGAAAACACGAGCAGCGCCCGGAAATTCGATTTCATCGCAGTGGATCGGTCGTTTTTGTGAAAAGAAGTTTTACGGTTTTAGTGAGCAAGAACGGTCGAAGCGGCGGCAGCGGCCGGAGGCCCCGCCTTAAAAGCCTCCCGGGGCTTCAGCCCCAGCAGCTGGAACATGGCGTGGTCCTCGTCAAAACCGGGGTTGGGCGTAGTCAGCAGCTTTTCCCCCGTGAAAATCGAGTTGGCCCCGGCCATAAAACACCAGGCCTGCTCGGCCACGGTCATTTCGGCGCGGCCGGCGCTCAGACGCACCATGGCGGCGGGCATCAGGATACGGGCGGTGGCGATCATACGGACCATGTCCCAGATGTCGACCTTAGGATTGTTTTCCAGCGGCGTGCCCTTGACGCGGACGAGCGCGTTGATGGGCACGGATTCGGGGTGCTCGGGAAGGGTGGACAGCGTGTGGAGCATCCCGATCCGGTCTTCGTGGGTTTCACCGAGACCAACGATACCGCCGCAGCAGACGCTGACGCCGGCCTTGCGGACGTTGTCCAGGGTCTGGAGGCGATCCTCGTAAGTGCGGGTCGAGATGACCGAGCCGTAATATTCGGGGGAGGTGTCGAGGTTGTGGTTGTACGCGTAAAGCCCGGCGTCGGCGAGCTTTCGCGCCTGGTCGGGGGTGAGCATACCCAGGGTACAGCAGACCTCCATGCCCATGTCATTGACCGAGCGGACCATGTCCAGCACGCGGTCAAAGTCGCGGTTGTCGCGCACTTCGCGCCAGGCGGCGCCCATGCAAAAGCGCGTCGAACCGGCATCGCGCGCCTTGGTGGCCGCGGCCAGGACTTCTTCGGTCTGCATCAGCCCATGGGTCTTCACGCCGGTATGGTAGCGGGCGGCCTGGGGACAATAAGAGCAATCTTCGGGACAGCCCCCGGTCTTGATGGACAAAAGCGTGCAGACCTGCACCTCCGCCGTTTCGTTGTAGGCGCGGTGAACGGTGGCGGCACGGTATACGAGCTCCAGCAGGGGGGTGTCGTATATCTCCTTTATTTCTTCGATAGTCCAGTCGTTTCGGATCATGTTACAGGTATTTGAGGTTGGTGTCCGGTGTGAGCGTGAGTACGGTCTCGTACATCAACCGGATGGTATTCAGGATGTCGGATGTATGGATCATCTCCACGGTGGTGTGCATGTAGCGCAGGGGGATGGAGATGAGCACGGAGGGGGTCCCTTCGCCGGAGTAGGCAAAGGCGTCGGTATCCGTACCGGTGCTCCGGGAAACCGTCCGGAGCTGTACGGGGATATCGTTGTCAGAGGCGACCTTCCGCACGACGTCCAGCAATTTGTTGTGGACCGCCGGGCCAAAGGCGAGGCTGGGCCCCTTTCCGTTCTGAACATCGCCTTCGATCATTTTGTTGATCATAGGCGTGCTGGTGTCGTGGGTTACGTCCGTAACGATGGCCACGTCGGGTTTCAACCGGCGGGCGATCATCTCGGCGCCCCTGAGGCCGATCTCTTCCTGAACGGCATTGACGAAATATAATCCGATGGGGAGCTTCTTCTTTTTCTCGTGGAGCAAACGGGCTACTTCGGCGATCATAAAGCCGCCGACACGGTTGTCGAAGGCGCGGGCGATCAGCGAGCCATACGCCAGCTCTTCAAAGCCTTCTTCGTAGGTGGCGACGCAGCCGATGCGGATGCCGAGCTCCTCGACCTCCTTTTTGCTGCGGGCGCCGCAGTCCAGGAACAGGTTCTCCACCTTGGGGGTCACCTCCTTTGCGTCCGTGCCGACGCGGGTGTGGATGGCGGGCCAGCCAAATACCGCCTTGACGGGACCCTTGTCGCCATGGATGTGGACGCGCATCGACGGCGCGATCTGCTGGTCCACGCCCCCGTTCCGTTTCAGGTAAATAAGGCCGCTGTCGGTGATATAGTTGACAAACCAGCTGATTTCGTCCGCGTGCGCCTCGAGCACCACCTTGAAGGGCGCCTTGGGGTTGACGATGCCGACCACGGACCCATAGGGGTCGACGAGGTGCTCGTCGATAAAGGGTTTTATATAGTCCAGCCAGCGCTTTTGGCCCTTGCTTTCGAAACCCGTGGGCGAAGGGGTGTTCAGGTATTCGCGAAGAAATTTAAATGCATTTGCGTCAATCGCTTCGGACTTGCCTTCCTTGCTTTTTTTCGCCATTTGTCCTGTCATTTAATGGGCAAACCTACGTAATAATGCCGAATTGAGGCGCAGCGGAGTCGAAACGAGGCGCGGGGACGCTACAGAAACGTCGTGAACACCGCCGAAAAAGCCATCAAGCCATCAAGCACGAGATAGAACAAATAATCCGATTTACTGCGCTTCCCCTCGGGGTAGAGTAGCAGCGTTATCAGTACCGGCACCGCCAGCGCCGTCACCACGGCCACGGGGAACCGATAAAAGAGCAACAGCACGGTATCCAGGAGCGCGGCCGCGCAACAGCCATAAAAAAGCCGGTCGTTTCCCCGCTCGTCCAGGTAGACGACCAGGGAGCGGATACCGCTTTGCCTGTCCTGGTCGCGGTCCCGATAGTCGAAGATCAGGCAAATGGCATAGATCAATAGAAAGCGGTGCAGTATCAACAGGATCGCAGGGCCCGGCGCCGCATCGCCGGAAATGACCACGGGTAGCGCCGCCGTGATATAGGTCCAGACGCTCGTCAGGAAAAGGGTTTTGCCGACGGCAATGCGCCGCAGGTAGAAAAAGGGCTTGTGGGGGATTTTCGGGGCGGTATACAGGAACGTAAGGACGACCCCGATACCGATCCAGCCGGCGTAGGCGTGGAGGAAGAACAGGTAATACGCCGCAAACAAACTGCAAAAAAGGAAAAGACTCAATTCCAGTCGTTTATGCCTGGCCGACCAGCCCATCCGCTCGGTCGAGGAGTACGCCGCGGGGGTCAGGTACCAGTGGAAGTTATAGCTGGACATGGTCGCCCAGAAAACAAAGGCGTACAGGTCGTCGGGGACGTTCTCCAGATGCAGCAGCTGTACGGTCTGGTACACCATCAGGACGGCGCAGCCGGATATGAACAGCGAGCTGAAAAGCAGTAGGTCGAGCGCGAGCTTTAGAAAACCTTTAACCATGGAGCAGCACGATAGGGCCTGCTTTGACCGTGTCGCTGTAGTGCTGGTAATGGCCTAGGACGAACTTGAAGGTGCAGGTATCGTTCTGAATGGTGGGCCCGATGTTGCAGGCGTAACCGGATTCGATGTCCGGGTAGCCGCCGTTCTCCTGCCAGTACAAACCGTTGCCGAAGCTGGCTTGGAGCGTTCCCTTGAAACCGCCGCCGACGTTGGTCGGGGGGATGCCCGACGCGAGCGAGGTCATCTGGAACACATACCGGGCGCTGTCCTTTTCGCAATTCGGGACGTCGATGATCACGAAAAGGGTGTCGTTTTCATTGTATTGCTTTTCCGTCAGGTTGAACGTAAAGGTGATCAGGGACTGGATGCTGTCATAGGGCACCACGTTCGTGCTGACCGACTTCAGACTCAGTGAAGGAGTATCGCCATATTTATTCTTGGAGCAGCTGTACGTGAGACACGCGGCTATACAAAGCCCGATCCATAATTTTGCACTGGTCATACGGGGTCTTTCTGACTCAAAAATAGGTATTATGAACGTTTTCGACGACAGTAATATTTTCCGGACCACGGAAAAAAGTTTTGACGATCAGGCGCTAGCGCTCTTTCGTTTCCAGGCGGAGGCAAACCCCGTGTACCGGTCGTACATCCAGGCGCTGGGCGTCGACCCGTCCACCGTGCGACGGATAGCCGACATCCCCTTTTTACCCATCCGGTTCTTTAAGACACATACCATCACGACGGGGTTTAACCCCGCCGGCGATCTTTTTTTCGAAAGCAGCGGCACCACGGGCATGGTAAACAGCCGTCACTGGGTGAAGGACCCATCCCTGTACGAAAGGTCGTTCATGGAAGGTTTCCGTTATTTTTACGGTGAGCCGGAGGACTGGTGCATCCTCGGCCTACTGCCCTCTTACCTGGAGCGGGGGCACTCCTCCCTGGTATACATGGTCGATCGCCTGATCAAAACAAGCGGCCATCCCGCCGGGGGGTTTTACCTAAACGAACACGAAAGGCTGGCACAACAATTGGATTTCCTGGAACGGGAAGGTCATCCGACGCTCCTCATCGGGGTAACCTTCGGTCTGTTGGACTTCACGCTGGGGCGACAACTTAAGCTCAGGCACACAGTCGTGATGGAAACCGGGGGGATGAAGGGCCGGAGGGAGGAACTGACCAGGGAAGAGGTGCACGCCGAATTGCGGCTACACCTCGGTACCGACAAGATACATTCGGAATACGGCATGACCGAGCTCCTGAGCCAGGGGTATTCCAAGGGCGACGGCATATTCCACACCGTCCCCTGGATGCGGATGTACGTGCGGGAGGAGGACGACCCGCTGACCATCACTCACCGGGGGAAGGGCGCCCTTAACGTGATCGACCTGGCCAATGTGTACTCATGTGCCTTCATCGGCACCGACGACCTGGGACATATCCACCCCGACGGGGGATTTGAAGTATTGGGCAGGATGGACAACAGCGATATAAGGGGATGCAGCTTATTGTTAACTATGTAAACATCTATTATTATGAAAAGACTTTTGCAATTATTCCTGGCGGGTCTGGGCATCGTGCTGGTCATGGCCAGCTGCGAGGGCTCCTATTATGTGACGGACCAACCGTCGGAGCCGGTCTACGTGCAACCCGCCTCGCCCGGTCCCGGCTATGTCTGGATCGACGGGGAGTGGGGTTGGAGTGGCGGCCGCTATGTATATACCCACGGCTACTGGTCGAGACCCCGCGCCGGTTACCACTGGCAGCGCGGTAGCTGGGGGCATACCGCGCACGGTTACCGTTGGAACCGTGGCGGCTGGCGGCGCTAAAATCGCCTGGCGCTGCTAAAAACGGCTAGACCGGATACGGCACCTCGCGCAACCCGGTGGCCTCCA
>NZ_DATJIY010000177.1:0-4267 GCF_035492835.1 Dinghuibacter sp. | reverse complement strand
ATGGTTCGCATGGCGTACATTTTTACCAAAAGTAACCGGTGACTTCCCGCCGGCCCGGCCTTCTGTGAATCCGGCCGGGGTTTATGTGAATTCCGAACGCCTCACGTCGACGACCTTCAACTGCAGGTTTTTTTCCCCGTTCCATTCGTTTTCGTCCAGCGTAAATACCACGTCCACCGCGCTGGACCCCGCCAGGAGGGGATATTTTGCCGCCAGGTTGAAGCCGATACCGGTGAACGTCACGTCGCCCTGGCGCAGTACGAAGCGCAGGTGGTCCTCCTTGACAATCTTGGAGTAACCGGTGTCGTATACACGCCGGACGACGAATAAAGGTCGCATATTGTCCGGCCCGAACGGCTCCATCTGGCAAAGGATGTTGTAAAACAATGGGACCAGGTCCGAAAAGGAAACCTCGGCGTCGATAGACAATTCCGGCGTCAGCATCTCCTCGGTGATGGACTCGGAGACCACGGCTTCGAAGAGGGCCGTAAAGGCGTCGATGTTTTCCCGGGCCATCGTCAGCCCGGCGGCATAAAAGTGTCCGCCGTATCCGATGAGCAGGTCTTTGCACCGGTGTACGGCCTCGTACACGTTAAAACCGATGACGCTCCGGGCGGAGCCGGCAACGATGTCTCCGGACTGGGTAAGGACGATGGTCGGCCTGTAGTAGCGGTCGATGAGGCGGGAGGCGACGATGCCCACGACCCCTTTGTGCCAGTGTGGCTGGAATACGACGGTCGACTTCCGGTCCTGCATGTCGAGGTCGGACTCGATCAGCGCGAGCGCCTCCCGGGTGATGCTCAGGTCGGCGTCCTTACGCTCCGAATTGTCGTTGTGGAGCATTTCCGCGTAGGCGGCGGCCCGGATAGGGTCCTGCTCGATAAACAGCTGTACGGCTTTGCGGGCGTCGTCCATGCGCCCGGCGGCGTTGACGCGGGGCGCGATGACAAAGACCAGGCTGTTGATATGAAGGGTCTTGTCCAGACCGCTGAGCTGTATGAGGGCCTTTATTCCGGGAGAAGGTGCCTCGTTCACCCGTTTGAGCCCAAAGTGCGCCAGGACGCGGTTTTCGCCGGTTATGGGGACGATGTCGGCCGCGATGGCGGTAACGACCAGGTCGAGGTAGTAGTGTGGGGTATCGGGAGGCAGCCCCCAGGTTTCGCAAAGCGCCGAGACCAGCTTATAGCCGACCCCGCAGCCGCAGAGCTCCTTGTAAGGGTAGGGACAGTCGGCTTGTTTGGGATTGAGGATGGCTACTGCCGGAGGTAGCTCGGCGTCGGGGAGGTGGTGATCGCATACGATAAAATCGATGCCGGACTGGCGGGCGTAGGAGATCAGCTCGACGGACTTGATTCCGCAGTCCAGGGAAATGACCAGGGTAAAACCGTTATCCCGGGCAAAGTCGATGCCTTCCCTGGAAATGCCATAGCCCTCCCGGTAGCGATGAGGAATATAAAAATCCACGTGCTCCCGCTGTTGCCGGAGGAACTGGTAGACGCACCCGACGGCGGTCGTGCCGTCGACATCGTAATCCCCGTATACCAGTATTTTTTCTCCCCGGGAAAAGGCTTCGGTAATGCGGTCGACCGCCTTTTGCATGTCCTTCATCAGCCAGGGGCTGTGGAGGTCGTCCAGGCTGGGCCGGAAATAAGCCTTGGCCGCGTCGTAGGAATCCACACCCCGCTGCACCAGCAGCGTGCAGAGGATCTTATGGATGTTCAGCTGATCTTTCAGACGGGCGACCACCGTTTGGTCCGCGGGCCGTACTTTCCATTTCTTCTCCATGTCGGTGGCCCTTGTTTTCAGTATTTTCTATCCGTAGTATACCTGACCAGGTCCTCCAGCCCGGTTTGTATGGGGGAGGGCGGGAGTGAATGCAGCAGCCTCAGGGCCTCGTCCCGGTACTCTTCCATTTTCCGCCGTGCATAATCTATTCCACCCGCCCGGACGACTTCGTCGATAAGGTAGGCTACCCGTTCCTTGCGGCGGTTCTCGTTCTTGAGGATGTATATCATCTTCCGGCGGGTAGGGCCGTCGACCCGGTTGAGGGTATAGATGAGGGGAAGGGTCAGCTTCTTTTCCTTGATGTCGTTACCCGTAGGCTTGCCGACGTCTTCGTTGCCATAATCGAAAAGGTCGTCCTTGATCTGGAAAGCCATTCCGACGTTCTCGCCGAAGAGCCGCATCTTTTCCGTGAATTCAGGGTCCGACGTAGCGGAGTAGGCGCCGGCGGCGCAGGCGGAGCTGAGGAGGGACGCCGTTTTACAACGAATGATCTCGTAATATACATCCTCCTTCAGGTTCAGGTTGCGGGCCTTTTCCATCTGCAACAATTCCCCTTCGCTCATTTGCTTGACGGCAACGCCCAGGATCTGCAGGACGCGGTAGTCGTGCTCGCTGGTGGCCAGGGACATCCCCTTCGCCAGCAGGTAGTCGCCCACCAGGACCGCAATCTTGTTCTTCCATAACGCGTTGATCGAGAAAAAGCCGCGCCGTTCCAGGGATTCGTCCACAACGTCATCGTGGACGAGCGATGCAGTGTGCAATAATTCCACAAAAGCCGCTGCTTTGTAGGTACTTTCACCCACAGCTGCGCCAGACACTTTGGCGCAGAGGAATACGAACATTGGCCGCAGCTGCTTGCCTTTTCGTTTGATGACGTATCGCATGACCCTATCTAACAGGGGGACCCGGCTTTGGACAGATTCATTGAACTTGGTTTCAAATAAAGCGAGTTCTTCCTGTATGAGCTTTCTGGTCAGTTCCATGATGTAACAGGGAAGCAATTTACGATATGGTACAGATGTTGCTAAATAAAATTTAAATCGCCATGCAACTTTTGGGGACGGGAAGCGGTCTAGTGCTATAACTTCCTGGTTTACCGGGGCCCATAACGGTGTTCCCTACCCTGAAACAGGGATTAAAAAAATTTGGTATTTAAAACCCAATGTCTATTTTTGTGGCAACATTTCTAACTGGAAATACACCAAAATTAAAACCAATAACACTTACTATGGCAAGCAAAAAGTATTCACTCGCAGCGGGTCTGCTGCTCCTGGCAGCGTCCAGCGCTTTCGCCCAGGAGGGTACAGCCTACGACTGGCGCGACTCTTCAAAGATCCCGTCCAAACGGATGCCCCAACAGAACGAATTCCTCAATAACCAGTATGCTTTCCCGGCAAAGCCCCGGGATATGTGGGAGCTGGGTTTGAGCGCCGGCCACATGATGGTTATCGGTGACATTCCTTCCCGTCCTGGTTTTGGTGGTGGTATCTCGCTGCGGAAATCCCTCGGCCACACCTTCTCCCTGAGGGCCGAGTACACCGGATCGTTCTCCTATGGTTTGGATTACCGTCCCCGCACCGGGACGTCGCTGGGTGGCATATGGGCCGCCGCCTACGGTAACAACCCCGTTTATGCCAACTACCGCACGAAGACCCACATGGTGTCCATCGACGGTATCGTGACGCTGAACAACATCAAATTCTACTCCGACAAGGTAAAGAGCAACTTCTATATCCTGGGCGGTTACACCCTGCTGGCTGCTGACGTCGACGTAAACGCGCTCGACGGTAACGGCAACCCCTACAACTTCGCCAGCATCGTCCAAGGCTCCCGCAAGAGCGTTCGCACCCAGTTCAACGACCTCGTTGACAAAGGGTATCGCCAGGAAGGCCCCAACGGCGGCAACCGTCCCCCGGTTGGCATCATGGGCGCCTATCAGGTACGCCACGCCGTTGACTTCGGCGCCGGTTTCGCCTACAAGATATCTCCCCGGTGGAACCTCGCCATCGAGGACAAGATCACCGCTCCCCTGGGTGACGACTACCTGGACGGCGTAAAACAAGGTAACAGCAACGACTTCTTCAACTACACCGCCCTCCGCCTGAACATCAACCTCGGCAACAAGGCCAAGCGTGTAGAACCCCTGTGGTGGTGGAACCCGCTGGACTACGCTTACAACGAGCTGAACGCCCCCAAGCACATGAAGATCCCGACGCCGGTTCTGCCTGACGCCGACGGCGACGGTGTAACCGACCAGTTCGACAAGGAACCCAACACGCCCGCCGGCGCCCCGGTTGATAGCCATGGCGTATCCCGCGATACGGACGGTGACGGTGTACCCGACTACAAGGATAAGGAACTGATCACCCCGACGATCTGCCAGCCGGTTGACGCCGACGGTGTCGGTAAGTGCCCGGATCCCGCGTGCTGCAAGAACATCGCTCCTCCTCCCCCCACTTGCGCTATCGGTAGCCTGCCCAGC
>NZ_DATJIY010000176.1:0-20645 GCF_035492835.1 Dinghuibacter sp. | reverse complement strand
TGAACTCTACAGCGACGTCAACGTCGCTTTTTTCCGTCGCCTCACCGCGCGCATACGAGCCAAAAACACCCAGGCTGGAAATTGGATATTTCCGCTGCAACTCGGGCTTAAACGCCCTGAGCTTTTCCAGGATAGTTTCCAACGTATACATTAGCTGCAAGTTACATTAAAATTTCGGGCTAAAGAAGTGACCGAAAGGTCACCTCGGTGTTTTACGGTTTGTTTTACAGTCTCTTCATAAACGTTTGACCTACAATGCTGGTTCGAATCCAGGTCGGGCAACAAAGCCTGGTAGCAGGCAGATGAAACCAGCCGCGAATGCGGCTGGTTTTTTTATGCACGGGCGGAAACGGCCGAGCTTGCTCGGACGGGGCCGTACGAGCATAAAAAAGCCCCGCAGGGGCTTCATCTGCCTGCGGGCTGGATTTGGGTAATGCAAATGCGTCGATGGATCACCGCAGCCGCGCCGCGCCGGAGGTAATCCAGGTCGGGCAACAAAGCATGCCCCTTGTCTTATCCCGAAGTATCTTCGTGTAGAATACTCCCGCTATGCCCAAAATCTACCACCTCTCCACCTGCACCACCTGCCAGAGAATCCTAACAGAAATAGACGCCCCGGCCAGGGGCTTCGACCTGCAAGACATCAAAACGGAGAATATAACCGCCGCGCAGCTGGACGAGCTCAAGGAAAAAGCGGGTTCCTACGAAGCCCTCTTCAGCCGGCGCGCCTTGAAATACAAGGAATGGGGACTGAAGGACAAAGCGCTCACCGAAAACGACTACCGGGATCTGATACTGAAGGAGTATACATTTTTGAAGAGGCCGGTGGTGGTGGCGGGTGGAAAGGTTTTCATCGGCAGCGACAAGAAGACGGTGGAAGAATTGAAAACAAAGATATGACGCGATGCGCCACCAGGAATTCCCCCCTCCCGAGGGTCTGAAAGACACCATAAAATGCTTCTGGCAAAATACGAGGGACAATGAAACACGTTTCGAGGTGCTCCCCGATGGCTATGCCGAGATCATCTTCCATTTTGGAAACGGTTGTAGCATCGAAAGCAAAGAAGCATTGCATCCGCTGCCGTCCCCCTTCATGATGGGACTGCTCAACCAGCCTGTCGTTTTCCACACGAAAGATCGCTTTGAGGTCATCGGCATCCGGTGTTTTCCCTGGACGGTATTCGACCTGCTCGGGCTGCCATCGGGCAAAGACGGCGTACGCGCCTTTGAGCATCCGATCGCCGCATTGCAACCGACCCTGAATGAATGCGTCGAAGCCGGCAAGATAAAGGAGGCGCTGGACCAGGTAATAAGATACTTCGAAGACTTGCGGTCGCACGTCGCGATCGACAGTATGCTGTTCAAGGCAGGCGCCGCTATGAGGAAAGCCAATGGCGCCCTGCCCGTAAGCCAGGTAGCGTCGGCGGCCTACGCGACGGTGCGCACCCTGGAAAGGAATTTCAAACAGGCTTCGGGCCATACCGTTAAAGACGTAAATAGCTTGATGCGCTTTGAGCAAGTGCGCAATCATCTATGGAACCATCCGGACACTAACCTGGCTGGCCTGGCGCAGGAGCTGGGGTATACGGATCAGTCCCACCTGAGCAGGGAATTCAAGCGGTTTAGCGGCGCTACGCCCGGGGCATTCGCGCGGAAATCAAAGCGGGACAGGCATGACGATTTTGTCGCGTTTGTACAAGCCTAGGACAGCGGTATCCCGGAACTTTGTGCCCTATGAAAGATGTCATTATTTCCGGCGCAGGCCCCGTGGGGCTGTTCCTCGCCTGTGAATTGGCCCTGGCCAACTGTTCCGTCCTTATTCTCGAAAAATCGGAGGACCCGCGCTCGCCCCTCAAACAACTCCCGTTCGGGATTCGCGGGCTTTCCGCGCCTACCATCGAGGCGCTTTACCGTCGGGGAATGCTAGACGAGCTCCAAATACACAAACGCCTTAAGAACCCCCACCAAAATGCCAAACAGGGACCCCGCCGCCAGGTGGGGCACTTCGCGGGCATACCGTTCCATGAAGGGGACATCGATACCTCGGGATGGACGTATCGCCTGCCGGGCCCGACAGCTCCCAGCCTGATCTCCGAAATGGCGGAGCTTGAAACCATATTCACCCGCAGGGCGGAAGCCCTTGGCGTGGAAATCCGGCGTGGCTGTCCCATCACGGGCTTTGACCAGGCCGCCAATGGCGTAACAGTACGGGCAGGGGATCAGACCTTACAATCCATGTGGCTCGTTGGTTGCGACGGCAGCCGCAGCATCGTCCGCAAGTCCGGCGGTTTCGAATTCGCCGGCACCGAGCCGGAATTCACCGGTTATACCGTCCAGGCCGATATCCTCGACCCGGAGAAGCTCAAGCCCGGCCGTGTCGTGACCTCATCAGGCATGTACATGCAGTCCCAACCAGGCTACATCATCATCCAGGACTTCGACAATGGTGAATTTCATGATGCAGGACAACCGATCACGCTAGAGCACCTGCAAGCGGTCCTACGCCGCGTCTCGGAAACGGACGTTACCATTAACACTTTGCATATCGCGACCACCTGGACCGACCGGGCGCGGCAGGCTACCGCTTATCGCAACGGCCGGGTGCTCCTAGCCGGCGACGCCGCGCATATCCATGCGCCCCTGGGAGGCCAGGGGCTGAACCTTGGGCTGGGCGACGCCATGAACCTTGGCTGGAAGCTCGCCGCAGCCATCCAGGGCCATGCGCCGGAAAGTCTATTGGACAGCTACTATACCGAAAGGTACCCCATTGGCGTCCAGGTGCTGGACTGGTCGCGCGCCCAGGTCGCCATCATGAGACCGGACCCGGATGCCCGCGCATTGAACGCCATCGTCAGGGACCTCATGAACACGCGCGACGGCGCCACCTATTTTGCCGGAAGGGTGTGGGGTATTTTCACACATTACGACCTCGGTGGCGGCCATCCGCTGGAGGGGCGTAGCGTCCCCGATTTCGAGCTCGAAGATGGCACGAGGATAGGGGAACATATGCACGACGGCCTGGGTATCCTGCTTGATTTCGGCGCGAACAACCCGCTCAAGGCCCTGGCCGGTGAGTACGGCGGCCAGATAAGGTATGTTTCATGCCGCGCTAAAGATCAGCTGGGCTTGGGCGCCACACTCATACGCCCGGACGGGATCATCGCCTGGGCCACCGGCGACGACCAGGAAACAAATGGCCTTAAAGAGGCCGCCGGGCAATGGTTTGTCAGGCGAGACTAGCCAATATGTATTGACCGCCGCAATAACCGCCTCGTCGATACCCCTCAAGCCCCGTCCCGCACGCGAGTCTCTTCCTTCGCCGGCATATGCCTCACATAATGCGCCAGCTGTATCAACGCGATAACCGCGTCCGTAAGGCTAAACGGCATCAATACGAAACTGGACCTCGTCACAATGGTCCGCTTTCCATGGTGGAAAAAAACGCATAGCTCGGGATGCGCCACCCCGGGTTCGGACATCAGTATGATGAGCGTACCCCGGTAACCAAATAACCCGGAGGGCGTCCTTATATAGGCCAGGTCGAAAAATGAGGTTTGCATGCAACCACCGCCAATCGGGGCGACCCAGGTGCCGCTGACCTTGCCCGTGCCGGGTGGGGCGCCAATCTTTTCCCACCAGTCCCCTTTTTCGAATACCCGCTGCAGCGAAGGATCGGTAAAGAAAATATTCGACGCGAACGCGGGACGCAGCTCGTCGAAATCCTTCCGGATAAAATTGACCACATCCACATTGGCCCGTTCGGGCAAACGGATCGAATACGCCCGGGGATCGTTGTCATCCAGGAAGTGCAGGGCCGTATTACATTCGGAATGTCTCATCGGTAATGCAATTTGATTAGACATCCAAATTACCATGACCCCTCCCCAATGTCAATCCCGATTTTCTGGTATTTATTGTGACGTATGAACCATAAGCGTCCCCCCTTTCCTCAACACCGAATCCTGTACAAAGTACCCGCTAACACGACGCCCATCAACATCGATCGAGGTTATCCGCCGTCCGTTCCCCGACCGCGTGACCGTAAAGATCGAACCCGCATGGATCACGACCTTGTCGAACATCGGCACCGACACGATATAGGCCGGGTCCGCCGGCGAAAACGGGTAGAAACCCATCGCGTTGAAGACATACCAGGACGACATTTCACCGGCATCGTCCATACCGGCGTATGCCAGACCGTACTTACCCATTCCGTAAAAATGGTGGAGGATGCTGTCCAGGATCGTCTGGGCTTTGTCCTGCCGGTTGGCGTAGTAATACATGAACGGCGTGCTGTGGTCGGGTTGGTTCCCCTGGCAGTACTGGCCGATAAACCCGGAGATATTGTACGCCTCCACCCCATCCCAGGGGATCGTAAAGAGCGAATCCAGCTTTTTTTCCAGGCCGCGGGGACCACCGTATAGATTCGCAAGACCGACCGGGTCCTGGGGCGCGAAGAAAGACGACTGCCAGGCATTGGCTTCCCGGTACATATATTCATAATAGGGGAATTCCGGGTCGAACGGCGTTACCCATTCCCCGTTGGCCAAACGCCCCCGCATAAACCGGGTTACCGGGTCGAATACGTTTTTGAAATTGCCAGTCCGGCCCATCAGCATCCGGTAGTTCGCGGTATCGCCCAGGGCCTTTGCCAGCAGAGCGACGGCGTAGTCGTCATAGGCGTACTCCAGCGTCTTTGTCGTGCCCGCTTTGGCGACGGTTTCGATGACCGGGTGCTCGACCACGGGTGTGGAAACATACCCCTTGTCTATGTATTCCTGTATATAGGGACGCGTGCCGCCCTCGACCGTGGCGTTGCGTAAGAGCAGGTGATATGCGCTTTGCACGTCATACCCCCTGATCCCCCGCAGGTAGCTCCCCGCGATAAACGGGGCGGCGTGATCTCCATGGAAAAACGTCGGCATGAACCCCGTCTTCTCACCTTTGTCGATCAACGAGCGGATGACATCCCGGGCCACGTCCGGGGTCAACAACCCCAGCAGCACATCCTTGTTCCGGTAGTCGTCCCATAGGGACGGCTCGGTATAATAGTTGAACCCCTTGTTGACTACCTTCCCCGCCTTATCCGTAAAATCCCCATTGACGTCACTCCTCAGCGCGGGCCACAGGAACGACCGGTACAGACAGGAATAGAAAATACTTTTCGACCGTTCGGTCCCGCCGGTTACCTGGACCTTCGACAACAAATCCTCCCACGTTTGATCCGCGTCGAGCCGGACCTGGGCAAAGGATTTACCGGCCATTTCCCTTTCCAGGTTCTGACGGGCATTCTCTACGCTGACGAACGAAAAGCCGATCCGGAGCTCCAACGGCCCCGGCGCCGATACAAAATGCACGACCGGCACCGGCCGGTTGCTGGCGGCGGTGGAGTCGATACCGGAAAGGGCATGGTTGGCGACCGCATAGAAATATATCTTTTCGGACGCCTCCTGGAACCCGGCAAACACGTGCGCGTCCACTCGTGAAATGTCCCACCGGCGAACCCTCTCGTTGGACATCGACAAATCGGCTACGACCGATTCCGGGGCTCCCGAAGGGAATGTATACCTATGGAAAGCGCACCGTAACGTGGACGTCAGCTCCGCGTTGATGCCATACCGCGTAAGATACACCTGGTAGTAACCCGGGTGCGCGCTTTCCCGGTCGTGCGTATACCCCGACCGGTAGTCGTTACCCGAAAAGCCGCCGGTGACGGGCAGCAGCGGCACATACCCCAGGTTCCAGTGCCCTTTGCTGGTGTGGGCAAAACCATAGATCACCGTATCCTCGTACTGGTAACCCGACCCGCTGTGAAACTGCGTTACCGGTGTCAGCTGCACCATCGCGTTGGGGACCGAAGCGCCCGGGAACACCTCCGCGCCCCAGGTTCGATGCGTCGGTTTAAACCCGATGTCGGCGCTGTCCCAAAGGGTTGCCGTTCCCAACAAGGGGTTGACATAATCCACGGGCCGCTTTTGCGCGCCAGCCCCCAGCGCGATACAACACAGCAACAGAAAGGCCGAACTCCTGATCATATCCGTCTTTTGCCCAAAGCTAACGGATCAGGGCCACAAACCCCTTCCGCTGCACCCACTTCTTGACCAACGGATCATCATAGACGACCATCCATACATAGGTGCCGATCGGCTGGAGTTTACCCTGGCAGGTCCCATCCCAACCCACATTACTATCGTTTGTTTGGAATATGACCTTCCCCCATCGGTCATAGATCGAAAACCGCTCTATGCTTAGGGGCAACGGTATCCGATAGACGTCGTTGTGCCCGTCCCCATTGGGCGTAAAGGCGTCGGGCATGACGAAGCCATAAAATACCTCTACCTTTTCCGGGGCCGAGGAGGCGCAGCCGGGTCCGTTGACCATTGTAAGGGTATACGTCGTCGTATACACCGGTGACGCCACGGTCTGCAACTGGTTGGGTTCGCCAAGATACGCGACCGGCTCCCAGGTAAAGGAGGTATAGTCACCGGTAACGACCGGGTGCAACAAGGCGGACCCGCCCTTGCCGATCACCGTATCGGCTGTCAGCCGTATCATCGGTGTATCGTATACCGTGAGCGGTACGGCGCCGGAGCTGGCCGGCATCGTACACCGCAGGCTGCTGGTCATGGTGACGCCGACGACATCCCCGCCGTGTAAGGCAGCCGTCGTGAATGTTGGGGCATCGCTTCCCGCCGGCCGGCCGTCGACCGTCCAGGCAAAAACCGGCGCGGCGCCTCCATTCGCGGGGGTCGCGGTAAATTCCACCGGCGAGCCTTCACAGACCACGGCAGGTAACGCGGCGGCGGAAACCGACGCCGCGATATCCGGGATCGTCTGCACCGATACGGTATTGCTCTGCGCGGTCGGCGTCGTGACACACACGTAACTGCTGGTCATCATACATTGGACCTGGTCTCCCTGCGCCAGCGCGCCACTGAACACCTGACCCGTCCCCACGGGCGCTCCATTGACCGTCCAGGCATAAGCCGGTATCGTTTCCGTGCCGCTGCCCGACGCGGTAAAGGTTGCTACGGAATCCGCGCAGAGCGGGTTCGGGGACATATCGATGCTCACGGCCGGAGTTTCCACAGGTAACACGACGGCGGAGTCCGGTGCTGAGGCAACGAAACAGGCTGCGTTGGAAATATTGCCCGCTTCCGCTGTAGCAAGCCGGTACCAATAACTGCCTACCGCGGTGGGCGTAGTGTTATACGTCAATGCCGTCGCACCCGGCACGTTTTGCCAGGTGGCGCCCCGATCGGCGCTTTGTTGCCATTGATAGGCGGTGGAAGCATAGCACCCGCCTACGATCCCGGTCATCTGCAAAACGTTGGCAGGATCGGTACAGAACATCGCGCTGTCGGCTCCGTGCCCGGCCATGCTGATCTTCACCGTAGGCCCCGATGTGCGGAAAGTGATATCGTCGAGACCGAGGTCGTTCCCATAGCCCCCTGGCCCGGTATTGATCATTTTCAAAACAACGGACGTCACCCCTGGCGGAGTGGTGAAATAAAACGCGTACTGTTTCCACTGCGCGGGGTTCGCAAAGCCAATATCGCCCGTGCTTCCGGTGGCGATAGCCGTTCCATCGGTTTGTTCTATAGTGAAGGTGATGTTGGGGTCGAGCTCGCCGGCGTGAGAGGCCATATTGACTACCCATGCGGCGAACTGGTAGGTCGTGTTGGCGCAAAGTCCGCTCACCGTTTGGTTATAGAATTGATTGGGGTTGGTGGAGGCATTGATCAGCATGTAATAGCCGTTGAGATCTCCCGTATGGTCCGGGACGTTAACCAGCCAATCGCCGGGATAACAATTCGAACCGGATTGATGGACGATCGCATACCCTCCGTCAGCTGGGTTCGTACCGGACTGCTGCGGGCATAGGCTCTGCTGATAGGTAAGGTTGGTGATCCCGGCGGTCAAAGCGGGACCGTAGGTAGCGGTCCCCGACCCGAAGGTGTATTGGACAATCGGGTCGCCGAGGCCACCCTGACACGATTGGGCGCGGCAGAACAATGGCAGGGTGAGGATAAGCAGTAAGGTCAGCGGTTTCATTCATACGGAAATTAAGGAATTTCCGAGTAGTACTTTTTTAATATCCAAAATGCCTTCTTTTTCTGTCCCGCGTGGGAAACCAGCCCTTTGTTGTTCCACCCGTCCTGGTAGAGCGGGTTATTGCGTTTCGGGCTTCTGAAGTCGACCAGGACCCACGGCGAAATACCCGTGAAATTGTCCGGCATGTGGCGCAGCATCGCTACCTGCTCCCGATAGTACCAGGCCTGGTACTCTTCGCTCCAGCGGGTGAGCGAATCGGCGTGGTAGCCGCCCAGGGCCTCGGCCCCGGTTTCGCTGATGAACAGCGGCTTGTCATAGATCGTCCGCCAGCGCGCGGTGGCGCAGGCGGAGGGTAGGCCCCCGTACCAGCCCAGGTATTCGTTAAACGCGACCAGGTCCACGTATTGCCCCAGCGGGTCGTCAACCACGTGCTCTTTGGCGCCGGAAGAGTAGTTCACCTCGAGGGCCGCCGATACCAGCCGGGATGAGTCCATCCGGTGGGCGGTGGCGATCAGCCGCCGCATAAAATCGGTGCGGACGGGGCTGACGGGTGTTTCGTTCCCCACGGACCAGACGATGACGCTGGCGCGGTCGTGATCCCGGGTAATCATCTCGCGCAGTTGGGCCTCCGCTTTGTCATAGACCGCCGGGTTGCCGAAGTCGATGGTCCAGTACACCGGTATCTCCGACCAGACCAGGATACCCAGCGAGTCCGCCATGCGCGTCATGGTTTCGTCGTGCGGGTAGTGCGCCAGCCGGACCATATTACAGCCGAGCTCCCTGGCCAGCCCCAGCAAGTGCGCGGCGTCCGCCCGGGAGAAGGCCCGGCGCGGTCCGGAAGCCATTTCGCCGTGAATGCAAATGCCTTTCAGGAAAATAGGTTTGCCGTTGAGAAGCAGCCGGCGCCCATCCGCCACGATCGTACGGAAACCGATCTTGTCGGTCACGCTGTCCGCGCCAGCCCGAACGACTACGCGATACAGCCTCGGAGATGCGGGGGACCATAGCTGAAGACCCGGGGCGGAAAGACGCACAAGCGCACTATCGCCGGGGAATGTCTGCCGGACATGCAGCTCCGGAATGGACACCGTCACGGAAGCCGCGCCCGGCGCCCGCACGCACCCAACGATATCGGAGCCCGCCAGGTGAAGATCGAAGTCCCGCACGAATACCGGCGGAACTTCCACCAGGCGGACGTCCCGGGTGATCCCGCCATAGTTCCACCAATCCGTATTCAACGTGGGGACCTCGTCCGCGTATCGTTTATTGTCGACCTTGACCACCAGAAAATTCCCGGTCGGTCTCAGGAGCGAATCCGGCACTTCAAAATCGAACGGCGTGAATCCGCCTATATGCATCCCCAGCTTCACCCCGTTCAGGTATACGTCCGCCCGGTAGTTGACGGCGCCGAAATATAAAAAGATCCGGTCTCCCGAAACGGCTTTGTGAAAATCGAACGACTTCTTATACCAGACCGTACCCTCGTAGTACAGGAATTTCGGGTCCTGGTGGTTCCAGTCGCCCGGCACCATCAGGGTGTACTTGTCAGCATACCCGTATTCCACCTTGTCGGTTTTGTTCAACGGGACGTCCGGATTCCAATAAGCATTCCGGTCACCGCGTCTCATTTCCTGGTACCGGTAGTCATAGAAACCCGTCCCGTAAGGGTCGACGATGTACTGCCACCGCCCGTCCAGGCCCACCGTTCGCCGGGACGGAATATCCGTTATCAAGGGCGCCTGCGCAGCCGCCGCACCGCAGGAAACGCAGCAGAGCGCGATCAAAAACGATTTCATAAGCGAATGGATATTTTTTTGCCTTTATACGAAATCACGCGCATCGTCGAACCGACCGTCACGGTAAATCGGCGACTGGCGGGCATCCCCGGGAAAGCACCGCGACGATCGGACACCGTGAGCGTCCTTGACCGTTCATCCCACGTAAAATCGATCGTCGAATACTTCCCCTGTTCATAGTCATAGGAATCTCCTTCATCCTCGTACAGGGTAAACGAGGCGTCCGCGCCGGGGTACACCCTCACGCCCAAGTCATCCCATTTGCGTTCGGAAGCATATTGCACCGCGGGCCCCCACGGCAGGATGGTCCCGGCCCGAACATACAGCGGGATGATCCCGAGCGGTGTCGCGCGCATAACCGTCGTCCCGCCTCGAACCACGATGCCGGTCCAGAAATCCACCCAATCCGCACCGGCGGGCAGGTAGACCGGCTGCACGGCGGCGCCCTTGTCGGTTACCGGGCAAACCAGCAGCGAATGCCCGAACATATACTCGTTGTCGATATCGTACACCAGCGTGTCCGACGGAAAGTCCATGTACAGGGCCCGCATGAACGAACCGCCCGCGGAGGTCACCCGCCAGGCCGTGCTGTAGAGGTACGGCAGCAAGGAATACCGCAGTTCGATGAACCGCTTTTGGATGTCGTATATGCTGTCACCCGGCGCGCCGAACTGGTAGATTTCACGGGGTATGGCGGTGCCATGCGACCGCATCATCGGCGTAAACGTGGCAAACTGCAGCCACCGCGTATAGAGCTCCTGGAACGCGGGGTTATGCGCGCCCCCGCCGGCGACGAACGCGTTTGCAAAGAAGCCGCCGATATCCGTGTTCCAATACGGGATGCCGCTCAGCGACAGGTTGAGCCCGGCGGGGATTTGCGTCCGGAGGACCTTCCAGTCGGAGACCACATCCCCGCTCCAGTTGCAGGAGCCGTAGCGTTGCTGACCCATGAACGCCGATCGCGTCAGGATCACCACACGTTTTGCGGACGTCGTCGCCCGCTGATGATCGTATACTCCCGAGATATGCGCCAGCGGGAAGGCATTCTGCACGCTCCGGTAGGTCCCCAGGTTGGTGTGCAGGTCGAAGTCCTTTTCACTCACGTTGGTATGATCCGGCTCCGAAGAGTCCAGCCACCAGGCGTCTACACCCAGGGAAAACACCCCCGAGTCCAGGTACCGCCAGTATATATCCCTTGCCTGCGGGTTATAGACGTCGTAGGGGCGGACGCCGGTATTCGACGGATAAACATCGAAGTCGAGGAGCATATGCTTCGACTTGAATTCCGCGTATTGCGGCGTCAGCGGTCCGAATCCCGGCCAGGCCACGACAAAGAGATGCGCGTGGAGATCGTGGACCGTATCGACCATAGCTTTTGGCCGGGGAAAACGAACGGGGTCGAAACGCATCGCGTTCCAATTGGAGTCGGTCCCCCAATATTGCCAGTCCTGTATGATGCCGTCGAGCGGCACTTTCAGATCCCGGTACCGCCTCACCACATCCGTCAGCTCGAACTGCGTCTTGTAGCGTTCCCTCGACTGCAGGAAACCAAAAGCCCAAAGCGGGAACAAGGGCGACTGCCCGGTCAGGTCGCGCAGCTGGCGAACCACGCCGTCGGCGCTCCCCCCATACATGAAATAGTAGTCGGCCCCTTCCGCGACAGAAGACTCGAAAGCCGTTTCCTGCCGATTATCGGTGAATTCGGTAGCGGACTCATTGTCCCAGAAAAGTCCGTATCCTTTTATAGACTGAAAGAACGGCAGGCATATCTTCATGTTCTCCTGCGCTAACCGCACCCGCGTGCCCCGTTGATCGAGACGGCCGTTCTGTTGCTGCCCCAGGCCGTAGATCGGTTCGTTCCGGTCGAGCAGGAACGCCTGGCGGACCAGCTGCGAACCGTCGGGGTTTGGCGAGAACTGCGTCCCCCACTCCTTCTCTGTCAACAGCTCTACCGTGGCGCTCCTGAACGAAACCCTGCCCGTGCGCAAATCCATCATCACCATCAACGAGTCCGACCGGAGCGTCACCCGGTCGCCGTCCACGGCAACCCGCACCGCCACCGAATCCGGCCGCTTTACCACCGAGAGCCCGGCCGCCGGCGCCCAGCGCTCATACTTGACTACCCGGACGATCGAGGGCGAATAAAATCGGATTTCGTTGGTTATTCCCTTCACCGTAACCCGCACGCCGGAAGGAATCTGCGTCAGCGAATCCTCCGCATATGCCCAGTCACCCGTGTGGACATCGATCTTCCACGGCCTCGGCGCCGGCACCGACAGCCGGCCGCCGCCGATCCGCACCGGCATCCACAAATAGCCCGACTCCCATTGCGTCCGCGGCTTCCATATGTCTCCCATAAAGACCACCGTCGTATCGCGGCTCCCCGCCACCTTCAGCATCATCGTCGATTGCGCGCCATACGTCCGGGATTCGGGCGGTGCGATGTCGTGGAAGGCAGACCAGGGGCCCTCGAGCGACGTCGCGGTGGCGTACTTGTTGGGGTTGGGGTTCCAGCCCGTGAGGGCAGAGCCGATGGCGTAGTACAGTCCGCCATAATGTACGATGGCCCCGCCTTCCATGTGCTCCGGGATCAGGCACATCTCCTTGTCTATGCTAAGGTAGTCGGCGGCGTTGAGCCGCGCGATCCGGAATCCGAACGGCCGGTCCTCGAACACCAGGTAGGCGGTTCCGTCATCGTCGATGAACTGGCCGATGTCCCGGCTTTCATGCCCCAGCGGCCGGAAGCTCTTGACATAGGCGAACGGCCCTTCCGGCCGGTCGCTCGTGGCGATACCCACCCGCGCGAGCTTATAGCTCCGGTCGTCGAGGTGGAAATACATCACGTATTTTTTGGTGGGCGCGTTGTAATAGACCTTGGGTCTTTCCAGCACCCAGTAGGCGCCCAGTCGCTCCGGGTCGTCCAGGGTCAGGGCATTGCCCAAAAAGGTCCAATGCATCAGGTCGCCGGACCGGTAACAGCTGACAAAGCGTTTGGCGGTATCGAGCCCGCGGCTGCGTTGTTCACCATACCAATAATACACATCGCCGACCTTTAGGATACCGCCGCCGTGGGCCTGTATATGGTTCCCATCCGCATCCGGCCACGATTTACCGGGTGCGATCTGCGCGCTCAGCGTGCTGACGCATACGAGCGTTAGGAAAAAAGCAATCGAACGGATCATGCCCCAAGTTATTGCAAAACCTCGAGTATCCGCCTCAGAGTCCCTCGCGCTCCGCCAGATCCTTACGCGCCGCGCACCCTCACAGCACCTCGCGCACCTTTTTGGGCAGGCTGTCCCGTACGAGCTCGTAGGAATGGTCTATCTGCTCGTGCAACAGCTTCCGCGGCAACGTCATAAACACCGTGTTCCAGTGCTTTTTGTTCATATGCCAACCCGGTATGATCTCGCCGTACCTTTCCCGCAGCTCGATCGCCCGCTCCGGCTCGCACTTGGCGTTGAACCGGTCATTTTGCTCCAGGTCGCAGATGAGGAATATTTTCCCCCCGACCTTGAATACCATCGCCTGGTCCCCAAAAGGGAATTCTTCCACCGCCCCCGGTTTGCCGAGGCAGTATTCGCGTAGTTCTTCGACGTTCATTGTACCATAAATGTAAAAAACACTATCTTATGCAAATGGAATTCTTGCTGCTGATTCTGCTTGTCTTCCTTATCTGGGTCCTCGTGATCGTCACCTCGGGCAACAAACGCATCATCGCCCTCCAGGACGAGCTCGACGCCCTCCGGGAAGACCTCAAAAAATGGCGCTCCGCACCCGAGGCGCCGCGTGCCGCCCCGGAGCCGCCGACACCGCGCCCGTCGCCCCAAGCCCCCACCACACCACAGCCCGCCGTCCCACCGATCACCGCGAACGCACCCGCCCAAAAAAACGCGGCCGCCGCCGCCGCGCCCCCGGCGCCCGACGACGCCCCGGAGGTCTCCGCCTTCCGCCGCTGGCTCCGCGACAACCCCGACATGGAGCGCTTTATCGGCGAAAACCTCTTCAACAAGATCGGCATCGCCATCCTCGTCCTGGGCATCGCTTTCTTCGTGAAATACGCCATCGACCAGGAATGGATCGGCGAAATCGGCCGCGTCGCCATCGGTTTCGTGTGCGGCGCCCTCCTGCTGTTACTCGCGCACCGCGTCCGCAAGGGTTACCACTCGTTCAGCTCGGTCCTCGTGGGTGGCGGGTTGAGCGTGTTTTATTTTACCGTCGCCTTTGCCTTTCATCAATACCACCTGATCAGCCAGATACAGGCCTTCGCCGGCATGGTCCTGGTCACCGCGCTGGCCATCGTCCTGTCCATCGGATACGACCGGCTTGAGCTGGGCATCCTGGCCACCCTGGGCGGCTTTGTGACGCCCTTCCTGGTCAGCAACGGTCAGTCGAACTACCAGGTCCTGTTCACCTATCTCTGTATCCTCGACACCGGTCTGATCATACTGGCCTATTACAAGAAATGGCGTTCGCTGAATTTCCTCGCCTTTTTCTTCACCCAGCTGATATACCTGGGCTGGATCGTCGACGCCCCGAAGGCGGCGCCGATGGGTACGTTCGTATACGGCGCGGTGTTCTATGTCCTGTTCCTGGTGATGAACGTCATCCATCACGCCGTCAGGAAAAGCCGTCTGCTGGCCTTCGACTTCATCATCCTGCTTACGGTCAACCTGGCGTTCTACGGGGCGGGATATTATCTGCTCGGGCCGGCGGGGTTCGCACAGGACCGGGGTGTTTTTACCTTGATACTGGGGGTGATCAACCTGGTTCTGACCTGGCTTTTCCTGCGCCAAAAGACGATCGACCGCAATTTCGTCTATCTCCTGATCGGCCTTACCCTCACCTTCCTCTCGATGGTAGCGCCCATCCAGCTGAAGGCGCACTACATCACCCTGTTCTGGGCCGCGGAAGCGGTGGTGCTTTTCTGGTTGTACCAGAAGTCTTTTATCCGCCTGTTAAAGATCGCTTCCGTGCTGATCTCGATCCTGGCGCTCGTCAGCCTGCTCATGGACTGGACGAATGTGTATGTGCATGTCCCCGCGGTCGTTGTCAACCCAGGTTATGCCACGGGCATTTTTTGCGCCTCGTGTCTGCTCCTGACGCGGTTCCTTGCCCAAAGGGAAGGAGACCTCTACTATCTGGGCGGCATCACCAACCGGCAGTTCCGCAGGGCGCTCCTGGTCGCTGCGTTGTCGTTGTACTATGTCAGCGGCGCGCTGGAGCTGTATATCCAGTGTACCGGCCGCCTGGCGGACAAAAACGTGGAGCTGCTCTACCTGACGCTCTATACTACCGCCTTCAGCCTCTTCCTGTTCCTCTGGCTCCCCCGTCTGAAGCCAGAGCCCGCGATGCTCCTGCTCGTACCCGTGGTACCCTTTGTGGCATACCTGTCGAACGCGGCCGTCGCCTATGCCATGGAAGTCCAGCTGCTGACGAGCGGCGCCGGGCGGGCGCACTTCTGGGCCAACTGGGCGGACGACCTGCTCCTGCTGGTATTGCTGGGTGCAACCATCCGGTACATCCGGCGGCGCCAGGAGGTTTTCAAACCCCTCCTGGCGGGTCTGACCTGGCTCATTTCCGGGGCGTTGGTAGCCCTGCTCAGCCTCGAGCTACAGCACCTTTTCGTTTGGATATGCTATACCGGTCCGGCATCGGTCGAACACACCGCGGACCTGTACGGCAAGGCCGGTCTCAGCATTCTGTGGGGTGTCTGCGCCTTCACGCTGATCTCCATCGGTCTGTCGCACCGGTTCAAGCCCTTGCGCATTATCGCGCTTTTCCTTTTCGGGATGACGCTGTTGAAACTTTTTTGCTACGACATCATCGACATCCCGCCGGCGGGCAAGATCATCGCCTTTATTCTGTTAGGGATACTGTTGCTGGTCATTTCCTTCATGTATCAACGATTGAAAAAAATCCTCCTCCAGGATGAGGTCTCTTAAATGTTAAAGCGAGTGGTTTTGGCATACTACTGGCTTTATGCGGGGTATGAACCGAAAAACACCTTACACCTTATTTTTCACCTATGACGCTAACGACCACGCCCTGAAATTTCCGTTAAAGGCCGAGTGCGAGCAAACGGAACCAGGCATATTCACGGTGCGGGATATCCGCCCGGAAATGCTGAACGACGGTTCCCTGCTTCCGCCGATCCGCCTGACCAGAAAGGACGGCGCCTGGGTTTTCCTGGACAATGGCCAGGAAAGCAACCTCAGCGCGAGCATCGGACGTGCCATCGACGAGCACCCGGATCTCGGCCGCGATTGACGAACACCGCTGGCCACGCCACCGACGAGTCCCGCTAACCCGGATTCCGTATCTTTAGTCAATGGTAAAAGGAATACTGGGGTTAGCGCTCCTGGTGCTCGTGACCATCCCGTCCATCCGATGCACCACGCCCCGGCATAAAGGACAACTCGGTCCGGAAAAGACCTGGACTACCGTAGGTGTCATAAAAGGGTTTACCGCGAACGCCCACCTCGACATCAACGCCGTCGAGCTCCGGGTTCCCGGCGGCGCCGTATCGGAGCTCGACTTCTACCCCCACAATGCATCGGCCGTCATCGCCGGGGCCGGCCCCGGCGACTCGGTACGGGTGACGTTTGCCGAACACCGCCTACACAGCCTCCGGAACCTCCAAAGCGGCAGGGAAATTGCTGTGGATCAGTGGGCAACACCTATGGATATCCCCCCCAACCGGCGGGCGGAGTATTTCACTATACAACACCCCGATATCGTCCTAAACCCAAAAGGGAATATCGTCGCTCTCCGCAGTGGGCGGCGGCTGTTCCATTTTAAAGCCGGGTCGGTCGATGACCTCCGGCCCTTTTTCAAGAACAGTCCGCAACTGGGTCTTTCCGCCGTCTGGCGGGACGACCAGTTCGGATTTGTCAACATCAACCATGATACTGTCTATGTTGTACTGAGCGTGACGGCTGACAGCAAAACATTTCTTGTCCGATGAAGATATTGTTGATCGAAGACGAATCAAAACTGGGGCAATTTCTCTGTGACGGACTGGCCTTGGCGGGACACGTTTGCGAGCACTATACCGACGGCGCGGAAGGCCTGAAAGCCGCCATGACGGGAGAATACGACCTCATCATCCTGGACCTCATGCTACCCAGCATGAGCGGCCTGGACATACTCAGCAGCCTGCGGCGCTCCCGCAACCAGGCGCCCGTGCTCGTGCTCAGCGCCCTGGGCGACCCGGACAAGGTCATCCAGGCCCTCGACCTCGGCGCCATCGACTATATGCGCAAACCCTTCAACTTCGACGAAATGCTGGCCCGGATCAGGACCATCCAACGACGGAGCAGCTTCCTGCAGCCAACCGACCAGATTGCGGTCGGGGACTTGCAGGTCAATTTTCGCAGCCGGGAAGTCACCCTGTCGGAAAAACGCGTCAACCTGTCGAACCGGGAATTCGCGCTCCTGGAGTTCCTGCTGAGTCATCCCAACCAGGTCGTCACCAAGACTCAGATCCTGGAGAAAATATGGGACATCAACTTCGACCCCGGCAGCAACATCGTGGAGGTCCATATGTACCAGCTCCGCAAGAAG
Source organism: Dinghuibacter sp. (assembly GCF_035492835.1). NCBI lineage: Bacteria > Pseudomonadati > Bacteroidota > Chitinophagia > Chitinophagales > Chitinophagaceae > Dinghuibacter > Dinghuibacter sp. Next base: position 3,231 of record NZ_DATJIY010000176.1, on the reverse strand, counting down.
ATCGACAAGGATTCGGACCAGCCGCTGATCCAAACGGTCATCGGGCGGGGATACCTCTTAAAGGGAGACGTCATCAAATGCTAGGCATGCGGTTGGGCATCAAACTGAAAATAACGCTGGCCTTCAGCGCCGTTTTCATACTGCTGAGCTTTTTATTCAACATCATAGGCTACCAGCGCATCCGCGGCATGCTCATAGCCGACAGCAACCGCTATCTGCTGACGCAGGCGCAGGCCCTGCTGGACAAGACGGAGATCGATCCGGCCATCATCCCCCTCCCCGACAAAAGCCAGTTCATCCGCGTGCTGTACCGCGCGAACGGGAATTCCAGGGTAGTCTTCGAAACACCGGGCGTCCTATCCCGCATACCCACCCCCAACGCCACGGGCGTCAAGGATACGCTCGGCATGCGCGTGGCCTATGTACGAGGCGCCGCCGGCGCGGAAGACACCCCCCCGGAGCTCGTGCTGGCGGTCACCGACACCCAGCTTCAGCACAACCTCCGCGTACTGCTCGGCATGCTGTTCGTGAGCAGCATCCTCAGCGTCCTCATTTCCGGGCTGGTTTCCTATCTGCTGGCCCTCATCCTGCTGTTGCCGCTGCAGCGCATCATCCACGCCGCCCGGAACATCAGCACCAACATCCTGCGCGATCCCATCCCCGTGAACGGCGCCGGAGACGAGCTCCACGAGCTAAGCGTCACCATCAACGACATGATCCGGCGGATCAACGAATCCCTCCAACAACAACAGAACTTTTTTGCGTCGGCGTCACACGAGCTAAAAACGCCGCTGGCCATCCTCCGTACTGAACTCGAGGTGGGGCTGCGTAAACAGGGCCTCGAAGAAGGACTCCGCCAGTTGCTGAGCAACCAGCTCGAAGAGATCAGCCGGCTCCAGGAAATCGTCAACGAATTCCTCGTCGTCAGCCAACTCCGGGTGGGCTCGCCTTCCATCTACCGGCAGCCCTTCGACATGTCGGTGCTGGTCGTAAAGGTGTTTAACCAATTGCTCCCCCTGCTACGGCAGAAGAACCTGGAACCCATTATCCGTTTTGACGAAGAGGCCGCCGACTTCACCATCCTGGCCGACCAGGACAAGATGCGGATCGTCCTGCTCAACTTGCTCGAAAACGCCGCCAAATACGGCGTACACAACACGGCCATCACCTGCAAGGTGGTAAAGACGGAAACTGAAATGGCCGTCCGGTTCACCAACATCACTACGTCCGAGAAAATAAATACGGAAAACCTGCAGGTGGCCTTCTATCGCTCCGACCTGGTACAAAAGGGCGCAGGCCTTGGGTTGTGGCTGAGCAACGAGATTATCCGGTTACACGGGGGGGATATTCAATTGTCGAGTAGCAACCACCGCTTTACGGTGACGATCCGGTTGTCTACGGAACAAACCGGTTGACCATGGAGATGAGGCTGTCGATGTTGAAGGGCTTGGCCAGGAATGCGTCGGCGCCGGCCTGCCTGGATAATTCCTCGCCCCCGTCGACGCCGGTGAAATAGACAACAGGAATGGCACGGGTGGCCTCATTGGATTTCAAGAGCTGTGTCGCTTCGATCCCATTGCGGGCGGGCATGCGGTGGTCCATGAAAATCACGCCGGGTAAAAAATCCTTAACCACCTCCAGCAGAACGTCCGTATTCCATAAAACCAATACGTCATACCCCCTGTTTGTCAATACCAACTTACAAATCGATAAATGATCCAAGTCGTCGTCCACCAGTAAAATCTTCCTGGAATCAGGCATGCCGGTTCCTTTTGGCCGTAAATTTATGGGGTCGGTACCCTTCTGCATCCCCCACACCTGCATATGAAGAAAAATTAATTTCGCATGCGTCACTTATCATCGACAGCCCGTTATTGTGGACAAAATTCCCCACGCATCATCTACTCCAAATCCGCTCAGGTAAAGGCTTTGGGGATATAGTTGATTTTGTCAACCATATGAGGTATCTTTGTTGCATGCATCATAAGACCATAGCCGACATACGCGCCTTCAACCGTTTCTATACCGGGTTCCTGGGCCTGCTCGACCGCTATCTCCTGGACAGCGGCTTCAGCCTGCCGGAAGCGCGTATCCTATTCGAGATCAGCCGGGGGGAAGGCGTTCAGGCCTCGGACATCGTAGACCTTGTGGGTATAGACAAGGGGTATCTCAGCCGTATCCTGGAGGGATTTGTATCCAGGAAGCTCGTACTCCGCCGCCGCTCCGAAGCCGACGGACGCAAGATGCATATCTTCCTGACCGACAAGGGGCGCCGGGAATTCGATAAGCTCGATCGGGCTTCGGACAACCAGCTTAGGGAATTGTTGAAAGACTTATCGCCCGGCCGCTGGAGCGCGCTGAAAGAACACATGGAGGGCATCACCGCCATCCTATCGCGCAAACCGCCCGAGGTCGGCATCCGCACCGGGCTCCAGCCGGGAGACATCGGCTACCTGACCTATCTCCACGGCCGTTTGTACAAGCTGGAATGCGACTACGGTCTAAGCTTCGAGGCATACGTCGCCCAGGGTCTGGCCGAGTTTTACCACCAGTATGATCCCGATCGCGATCGCGTCTGGGTCTGTGAGCACCAGGGACGGATGGTCGGCTTCCTGTTGCTGATGCATCGGGGAAGCCGCAGCGCTCAATTGAGGTATTTTATACTGGAGCCCGCTTTCCGCGGTCTCGGTCTTGGTAAGAAATTGATGGCCCTCCTGGTCGCCTTTGCCCGGGAAAAGGGGTACGATCACGTCTATCTCTGGACCACCCACGAGCAGGAGACCGCGATCGCGCTCTACAAGCGGCATGGTTTTGTCCTCACCGAGGAGAAACCGTCTACCGGGTTCGGGAAGGCGCTCCGCGAGCAGCGGTTCGACCTGGTCCTTTAAATACCGGGCGCCGCCGCTCAAGCCAACAGCTCGTCGATGGTCTCGGCGATCGCCCGGAGCAAATCGATCGCCGGCGGCTTATCCGTCGACTCCGGCGGCATAATTGCCCTGAAGGCGCCCTCCTCGTCCCTTTCGAAAAAAACGGTCACCCCGTCGACGTCGACTGCCAGGCGATGGATAAATCCCAGGACCTGCAGGTTGGTTTCGAACGCCCGCTCATCGCCTTTGTACATTACCGGCAGAAGAAAGGGTTCGTTCATCGGCCGCCGGTTTTACGCCAGTCCCACACGACCATATCCCAGTCTTGTACAGGCCCGCTGAATGTTTCGACCACTTCGAATCC
>NZ_DATJIY010000175.1:0-18649 GCF_035492835.1 Dinghuibacter sp. | reverse complement strand
TGGGGTGCCTCTTTTACCCCGTTTTGCGAAACGTTTCGCAAAACGGGGTAAAAGAGGCACCCCACCCCACTCCCCGAGGCCTACACGCTTAGGGCGGAACGGGGGCGGCCGGTGAAGCCAGGGGGCCGTGGGAAGGCTGGCGGGCGAAAAAAAGCCGGCGCGAGGCCGGCGAATAAGCTAGATGGCGATTTAACTCAAATCTTGATTTCTTCCTCGTTCTTATCGAAGAAGTGGTATTCCGTGAGGTGGTAATTCGTATTACCCTTGATGCGGATGTTCTGCTTATACTTCCAGCACCATTTAAGGCGGCGGGAGTACCATCCGCGTTTGAGGTAGGCCTCCATGATGGGGTGTACGGTTACGGTCAGGCCCTTGTGCTGCTGCATGATCAGGTAGTTCAGGTTCTTTTCGATCTCGTCCTCGAGGATGAGGGTGGACGTGATCTTGCCAGTACCGTTGCAGGTGGGGCAGACTTCCTGGGTGTTGATGTTCACCTCGGGGCGCATGCGCTGGCGGGTGATCTGCATGATCCCGAACTTGGAGATCGACAGGATGGCGTGTTTGGCGCGGTCGGTCGACATGAACTTTTCCATCGCATCCATGACGGCCTTTTTGTTGTCGGGGTGCTTCATGTCGATGAAGTCCACGACGATGATGCCGCCCAGGTCGCGCAGGCGGAGCTGGCGGGCGATTTCTTCGGCGGCCTCGAGGTTGGTCTCCAGGGCGTTGGTCTCCTGGTTGTTGGAAACGCTCTTGTAGCCGCTGTTGACGTCGATGACGTGGAGGGCCTCGGTGTGCTCGATGATCAGGTAGGCGCCGCTGGCCAGGTTTACGGTTTTGCCAAAGGCGGCCTTTACCTGCTTGGTGACGCCGTAGCTGTCGAATACCGGCGAGCCGTTGTGGTGGAGCTGGACGATGTCCGCCTTTTCGGGGGCGATCCGCTGGATATAGTTCCGCGTGTCGTTGTAGATGTTCTTATCGTTTACGACGATGCGGTTGAAATCCCCATTCAACAGGTCGCGGAGGATGCTGGTCGTCTTCGTCTGCTCGCTCATGATCTTGGCCGGGGCCACGGCGCCTTTGAGGTTGCGCTGGAGCGTCTGCCAGCTATCGACCAGCATCTGCAGGTCCTCGTGGAGCTCGGCCGTGTTCTTACCCTCGGCGGCGGTCCGTACGATGACGCCGAAATTCTTGGGCTTTATGGCTTCCACGATCTTGTGGAGACGACGGCGCTCTTCCCCCGAATGGATCTTACGGGAGACGGCGACGATGTCGTTGAAGGGCGTGACGACCACGAAGCGGCCGGGCAGCGAAATTTCGCAGCTGAGGCGCGGACCCTTGGCCGCGATGGGCTCCTTCAGAATCTGGACGAGTATGTTGGGCTTACCGTTGAGGACTTCGTTGATCTTACCGGTTTTGACGATCTCGGGTTCGTTCTGGAACGAACCGAAGTCGAAACCGCCGTCGGATTTATCGTTGATGCCCGCTTGGGTGAACTTCAATATGGACCGGGCGTAAGGGCTCAGGTCCGTATAGTGAAGGAAGCCGTCCTTTTCAAATCCAACTTCGACGAATGCCGCGTTCATACCAGGGACGAGTTTTTTGACCTTGCCCAGGTATAGATCCCCGACAGCGAAACTGGCGTCCGCCTGCTCATGGTGCAGTTCGACGAGTTTCTTGTCTTCCAGTAATGCAATCTCCACGGCTTGTGGAGCTGTATTTATGATTAATTCCTTATTCAAAGCTCATTTCCTTTTACTTATCGGAGGTGACTTTGGTAGGTGTAAAGATAGGTGGCAGAAGGCAAAAAGCCGGCAAGCGAACGAGCGCTTAGACCGGCGAATAAGCTGGTGGAGAGCAAAGCGGGAAAACTACTTGCCCTTCTTCTTATGGCGATTCTTTCTAAGACGTTTCTTACGTTTGTGTGTGGCGATCTTATGCCGCTTTCTTTTCTTACCACAAGGCATACTACGATGATTTTTTAATAGTTACAAAATACTGAACCGCCGATTTACCGGCTTATTCTTTTATTTATTTCCCGCAGGAACGAGGTGTCGTTTTTCAACTTACCCGCCCCTACTAACCGGTTATAGGTCGATTTGAGATCCTGATAAGCGTTCCGGGCCGCTACCCGGTCGCCCTTTTCTTCATAAAGGTCCGCGAGTCTCATCTGAACATCCAGATTATCAGGATCATGGCGTAAGACTGTTTGAAAACGGTCGATGGCCCGGTCGGTCTGCCCTGAAACGATACCCGCCATGCCCAACATGTACTGGGCGTAGGTATTGGTACTGTCCCTTTGAGCGACCTCCCTGATCTTCAGGATGCCTTGCATTGTTTCCTGGGGGGACCCGCTGCCACCGAAGATGTAGCAGCTGCCTAAGCTGACCTTTGCGGAGTCGTTGCCCGGATCTATTGCCAGAACCTTGCTGTAGAGGTCTTTGGCCTGATCCGCCTCCCAACTCCGGAGGGGTGCTTCCTGGACGCTTTGCAGGTCGTCAAAAAACAAATTGGCTGCAAAGGTCAGGCTTTTTTCAGAATTTTCCAACTTCGCCGCCAGCGCGGTATATTCTGCATATGGCACGAATATCCTAACCGTGTCGCCCCAGAAGGCGGCCAGCTGCTTGTAAGCCTGTATCTGTTGTGTTTGAACGTCTCCCCGGACGACGGCGTGTTCCAGTTGGGTCACATAAGCCAGTTGGGAAGGTGTAATCTTCTGTTTAGCGATCGCCAGCATCGCTGGAAAATCCAATTTGGCCGAATCCGCCGCTGAGGCGGAAGCAGGCCGTGCAGTTGCATCGGGCGCCGTCCTTCCAAAGAAGAACAGACCGATCAAAACGACTAAACCAAGACCAACGACCAGTAATTGCTGTTTTTTCACCACTCCCTCCGGATTGAGGGGGCAAAGTTACTTGCCATTCTGCATTTTCTTGACTTCCGCTACGAATTCTTTGGAAGGCTTGAATGCAGGTACGTAGTGCTCGGGGATTTGCACGGCCGTATTTTTCTTGATGTTACGACCGATCTTGGCAGCCCGTTTTTTAGTAATGAAACTGCCAAATCCCCGGATATAGATGTTTTCCCCGTTGGAAAGAGTTTCTTTTACTTCTTTAAACATGGTTTCCAAGGTTACAAGTACATCCACCTTGGGAATCCCCGTTTTGTCTGCAATCTGGTTCACTAAATCGGCTTTACGCATGGTGTTTAGATTAAGTTAGAATACATATTTTAACCGAACAAAATACATGCCCACAAAATTGATTCTAATTTTTTGAATATTAAAGCGATATAAAATTAAAAATTTTTTGACACAAAACCCGCAACTTTGAGCCATCGGAGGCCTCTTTTTTCATGCAAACCCGCTATTTCCGGGACGTCCTCCTGGATTGGAACGCTCGGGAAAACACCCGGCAGATGCCGTGGAAGGGGGTAAAAGACCCCTATAAGATCTGGCTGAGCGAAATAATTCTCCAGCAAACCCGCGTTGAGCAAGGATTAGCATACTACGAACGTTTCGTAGGAGCCTTCCCGACCATCTCCGACCTGGCTGCCGCCCCCGACGATCGTATATTCAAACTTTGGGAAGGCCTGGGCTATTATTCCCGCTGTAAAAATCTTATCCACACCGCCCGTCTTGTCTCCGAAGAGAAGATGGGACAATTTCCCGATACATATAATGATATCCTGGAACTTAAAGGGGTGGGGTCATATACGGCTGCGGCTATTGCCTCCTTTGCCTACGGGCTGCCGCACGCGGTAGTCGACGGGAACGTGTTGAGGGTGCTATCCCGCTTTTTCGGGATAGCCACACCCATTGATACCACTGAAGGCAAGACGGAGCTGACCGGTCTGGCCGACCGGTGTCTCGACCGGGGAGACCCCGCGACGTACAATCAGGCCCTCATGGATTTTGGCGCGGTGGTGTGCAAACCGGCGTCCCCTGTCTGTGGTAGTTGTCCGCTACAAAGCCGGTGCGCGGCTTTCCGCCAGGACAAGGTCGCGCTGCTGCCGGTAAAAAGTAAGCGGATGGTGCGCAAGGACCGGTTTTTCCTGTATGTAGTAGCCGAATACCAGGACGGGATATACGTCCGGGAGCGGACGGCCAAAGACATCTGGCAGCACCTCTTCGAATTTATAGGTCACGAGCTTCCGGCCGAAACGGATTGGGAGGACTACACCGCTCTGTTAGAGGGAGCCTGGTTCAGGGAATTGCTCGGGAAGGGTTCCTACACGATACTGGGCGCTTCCCCTGTGTACCGTCAGCTGCTCACGCACCGGCAGGTAAAGGCCAGATTTATTCACCTCAAGCTCACCCGGCCATTGGTTGGAGAAGCCTTTAAATGTGTTCAAAAGGGCGAGTTGTCGTCGCTGGCATTCCCGCGTCTGCTTAACGATTACCTGCGCGCGCCCGTGCACGCGCCCCAACTATTTTAGGGGGTCCTGGAGCTTGTTTGTTTGCAAAAAAATTAATGTATATTTAAGAAGCGGACCACAGGCCCGCCGGTGAATTTGTCTGTGACTTAAAAAAATACGAGCCATATGAGAGGCGTAAATCGGGTTATGCTGATTGGTAACCTAGGAAAAGACCCGGATGTACAATATCTGGAGGGGAATATAGCCGTGGCGAAATTTCCGCTGGCCACCACGGAAACGTTCAAAGACAGGACCGGCAAGCTGATTTCGCAGACCGAATGGCACACGGTGGTGCTTTGGAGAGGCCTTGCGGAGCTGGCTCAGAAATACCTGCACAAGGGTAGCCTCGTCTACATAGAGGGTCGTCTGAAGACGAGGAGCTGGGAAGACAAGGAGGGCAACAAGAAGTTTGCAACGGAAGTCGTAGGGGATAACCTGATCATGCTCGACAAACGGGCCGACGTGGGCGGTGGCCCCCCGGGCTCCGGCGAGGGTCATGGGATCGAGGGGTTGAGCTCGGTGGACATCCCTCCGATCGGGGATGCGAACGATCTGCCCTTTTAGCCTATTTTTGCTCACTTAATCGCTCATTTTGGATCATCCTCCTGGTGCACATATACTGCTGACCGTTATCAATACCGAGGGGACTACCATCTGGATAGTCCTTTTTATCGCTTTGATTTTTCTACTTTTCATCGTCAGCGGTTCGGAGATAGCGTTTTTCTCCCTCACATACAAGGACCAGAATCTGCTGAAGACAAAACAGCAGCCATATGCCCGCAGGATCACCACCCTGCTGGAAGAACCGAAGGTGCTGCTGGCGTCGCTCCAATGCGCGGGAGGCTTCCTGCACATCGTCCTGATCCTGATGGCCGGCTCCCTCATGGACACTTTTCTTCCCATGGGGATGCTGCTGTTCTGGGCGGCCCTCGTCATAAAAATACTGGTCATTGCGTTTATGCTGCTGCTCTTGTGCGACGTATTGCCGCGCGTATATGCCGCGCAGAACAACATCCGCTTTGCGAAGTTTTCCAGCTGGTGGCTGGACGCGCTGATCGTTCCGCTATTCCGGCGCACCGCCCAGTTTATGATCCGGATGTCGGAGGGCGTGGAAAAAAGCCTGGGAATAGCAGACGGAACGGAGTACAACCTGCAGCAGATCGACCAGGAAGAGAGCTCCCAGGAAGAACGAAATATCCTGAAAGGGATCGTCAAGTTCGGGAACATCACGGTAAAACAGGTCATGCGCACCCGGCTGGATGTAAGCGGCATCAACTACAACCTGACGCTGCCCGATCTCCTGAGGCGCGTGGAGGAGCTCCACTACAGCCGGTTGCCGGTCTATAAGAACGACCTGGACGAAGTCGTCGGCATCGTCAATACCAAGGACCTCCTGCCCTATACGGGCGGCAACGGTCAAACGGGTTTCGACTGGCACGGCCTGCTGAGACCGGTGTATTTCGTTCCCCAGAATAAGCTGATCGACGACCTCCTCAAAGAGTTCCAGCACAAGCGCACCCATATTGCCGTGGTGGTGGACGAGTTCGGTGGGACCAGCGGGATCGTCACCCTGGAGGACATCCTGGAAGAGATCATCGGGGACATCAAAGACGAATTCGACGACGAAGAAAGCGTCAACAAAAAAATCGACGACAACAACTTTATTTTCGAGGGACGCACGTCGATCCTGGACGTGTGCAAGGCGATGGACCTGCCCCTGGATACCTTTGAATCCGTGAGGGGCGAAAGCGATTCGCTGGCCGGCCTGGTGCTGGAGATCGCCGGCAAATTCCCGGATCTCAACGAAGTAATAACCAGCGGGGACTTCGATTTTGCCGTACTCGAAATAAGCCGGAACCGTATTCAGAAAGTAAAAGTGACTATTAAGCGAGCGTCCTGATGAGAATCCTTGTTCTAGCCGCGTCGGCGGTCCTGTTTTGTGCATGCAACGGTGTTCCCATTCCGAAACCCAAAGGCTACTTCCGGATAGACCTGCCCGAACGGAAATACCAATCGTTCGATGAGGCGAACTATCCCTACCGGTTCGAATACCCCGTATACGCGGCCATCATACACGACTCCTCCTATTTTGAGGAGTCCCCGGAAAACCCCTACTGGATCAACGTGGACTTTCCACAGTTCCACGGCAGGATATACCTGAGCTATATCAATATCGGGTCCCACGCCCTCTACAAGGTAAAGGGACCGGACGGCGTCTACCACGATTCCCTGGGCGTGAATACCCTGGACAAGCTGGTGGGCGACGCCTTCAACCTCACGAACCGGCACGCGGAAAAGGCGTCGTCCATCGACCAGTATCCGATCACGAATCACGCGGGTACCTCCGGGTTTATCTTCGAAGTGGGAGGAAATGCGGCTACGCGGTACCAGTTCTTTGTAACCGATTCGGCCAGGCACTTCCTGCGGGGGGCGTTGTATTTCGACGCGCCACCGAACGAGGACAGCCTCCGGCCGGTTAATCAGTTCCTGTTCGAGGATATGAAGCATATGATTTCGACCCTGGAATGGAAAACTGCGGTGCCGGAGCCGAAAACTGCCGCGCCGGAGCGGGCAAAGTAGTAACTTTACGGTATGATCGTGATTGACGACGTCATCGTGAGCGATGCGGTGGTGGATGAACAATTCGTATGCGACCTGAACCACTGTAAGGGTGGTTGCTGTGTGGACGGCGATGCAGGCGCTCCGCTAACCGACGAAGAGCTGGACCACCTGAACCGGTATTTCGGGCAGGTGAAGCCTTATATGGACCAGGAGGGTCTGGCCGTCATCGAAGACAATGGCCGTTATGTGTACGACCGCGAGTTCGGCTGGGTGACGCCCACCATCAAGCATAAGATGTGCGCCTATGGATACGTGGACGCACAAGGCATCGTGAAGTGCTCGATCGAAAAAGCCTACCTCGAAGGCAAGATACCCTGGAAGAAACCCATCAGCTGCCACCTTTTTCCCATCCGTACCAAAGTCAGCCATGACGGGCAGCACGAATACGTCAACTACGAGCCCCGGGAAGACCTTTGCAGGGCGGCCTGCAAGCTCGGAAAGAAATTGAAAGTACCCGTATATGTATTCTTAAAGGACGCCATCATCCGCAAGTTCGGGGAAACGTTCTATGAAGTGCTCGACAAGATCGCAAAAGAATATAAACGATGAACGAGACGGGTTCCACCTTTTTAGCCAAGAGTACGGTGAAGGCCGGTGACCGGGAACACCGCCGTACGATCAACTTCAATATCGGCCGCTACAACGCCCAGGTCCCCAGGGGCAAGGCACAGTTCTCCGACCTGATGCTGGCCCGCCAGCGGGCCAAGAACCTGAAATGGCGTGCCATGGAAACCCTCGATCAGCAGCTCGAGGAGTTCGAGATGAACCTGACCCGGCGGGGTGGGAGGGTCCTGTGGGCGGAGACAGGAGACCAGGCGCTGGAGCTGATCCTCGAAATTTGTAAGGAAAAGCAATGCAAGACGGTGGTCAAGAGCAAGTCCATGGTGACCGAGGAGATCCACCTCAATGCTTTTTTGGAAAAAAACGGCATCCAGAGCTTCGAAACGGACCTCGGGGAATATATACAACAGCTGGACGGCGAGCCCCCTTATCACATCGTCACGCCGGCCATGCACAAGAGTAAGGAGGACATCGCCAGGCTATTTGCCGAAAAGCTCGGCACCGACCCTAAGCTCACGCCCGAACAGCTGACGCTCGTGGCCAGGGACGTGCTCCGGAGCAAGTACGTGGAAGCGGAGATCGGGATTACCGGCGCCAATTTCCTTATCGCGGATACCGGCGGGATAGCCGTGACCGAGAACGAGGGCAACGCCCGGTTGAGCACCGCCTTTCCGCCCACGCATATCGTCATCGTCGGCCTGGAAAAGGTCATCCCTTCGCTGACCGACCTTTCCCTTTTCTGGCCGTTGCTGGCCACGTACGGGACGGGTCAGCAGGTCACCGCCTACAATACCGTCATCAGCGGCCCCGCCCAGCCCGGGGAGACGGACGGGCCGAGAGACATGATCGTGATCCTCCTGGACAACGGAAGGACGCGCATCCTCGCTAGTCCAGTCCAACGCGAAAGCCTGTACTGCATCCGTTGCGGTTCGTGCCTGAACGCCTGCCCGGTGTACAAGAATATCGGCGGTCACGCTTATGGCACAACCTACAGCGGCCCCATCGGGAGTATCATTACGCCCCATCTCAAAGACCTATCCGAGTACAAGCACCTTAGCTATGCGTCTTCGCTCTGCGGGAACTGCACCGAGGTTTGCCCCATACGGATCAACCTGCACGAGCTGCTGCTGGAGAACCGCCACGAAGCGGTGGACGGCGGGAGTAACGGTTGGAAGGAAGGGTTTGCCTGGAAGGTCTGGAAGCGGGTGTCCCTCAACCGGCGGTGGATGAATGTCGGGAGCGGCAAGCTCAAAAACAAATTGGTCAACCGCGTAGCGAAGGATTGGACCCGCCACAGGGCTGACCTGGAATTTGCGCCAAAGACGTTCAATGAAATGTGGCGGGAGCAAAGGGCCTCCCGCCGGATATAGGTAGTTAGCCAAACTGAAACATCGTCTTCCCGGAATCGAGCATATTCAACCAGGACAGGACCGTCTTGACCACTTTGGTCACGGGGGAAGCTTCCTGTTCCCATTCCTGCATCTCCACACGCGTCACCCCAACCTTGACCAGGATGCTGGACTTCCCGATCGACGGCAGGTCGGGGTGCAGCAGCTCCCAGTTAACCAGTTCCTCAGGATCACTGATGATATAACCCCGCCCGTACAGGTTAAGGGAATAGGGTGCGTTTTTCCGGAAATAGTTAAGCTGTACAGGGAAGGAGCGGTCGAATTCGCTCACCTGCTGGGGAGGCGTCGGCATGATGAACCAAATCTGGCCGACCTCGTCCACGTCCAGGGTGTTGACCACCATCGTCGGCAGGTGCAGTACGCTTTCGCTCTGGTCGTAGAACAGGGCGCTTCCTAACTCCAGAATTCTTTCCCGGATCAGGTGAAAGTTATTTTCGTGCTTCATAGGTTTTGTTTAAGCTATTATGTATACTATAAATTTAATGCCACATTTTTTGTTCATTTTATCCAGCATAGTAAGAGTAAGGTCGGATGGTCAGGCGTCAACCGTCGACGCCGCGGCGGATGAGTCCAAGCAAAATGGAAATGACGGCAAGCACGAGCAAAATGTGAATCAGGGCTCCAGCGCTGTATACGAAGAAGCCAAGCACCCAGCCTATCAGCAGGATAACGGCAAGAAGGTATAAGAGCGATCTCATATAAATAGGTTTTGTCTAAAGAGGACAAAACCTTTGCCATGTGTTCGGCATTGATTGTCAATGGGGCTTGATATACTACGCCTGGTTTGCCTGGGGAAAAAGCGCTACGCTTTTGGAAAAGAAAGGGTGAAAGTGGTGCCCTTTTGAATTTCAGACCGTACGTCGATCGTGCCGCGATGGGCCTGGACGATATTTAGCGTGGCGGCAAGCCCCAGCCCCATACCATTGCGCTTGGAGGTAAAGTAGGGTTCAAAAAGGCGGGAGAGGTGTTCCTGGCTGATCCCGCAGCCGTTGTCGGTGATTTGCACCACGTAATGGTCCGGGTCTTGTAAAAGTCCCACTACAAGCTCTCCCCGGCCGGGCTCCATGGCTTCGACCGCATTGATAATGATATTGAGCAGGGCTATGCGCAATTTTTGCGCGTCGGCCTCCACTGCCAAGGATGATTCGGGAAATATGCGTTTGAGCTTGATCTTTTTCAGGTTGATCCGGTCGATGGCAGCCTCGATGGTTTGTTCCATCAGCTCCACCAGGTCGCTCCGGGTGAGCACCATTTCGGTCGGCCGGGAAGAGTTGAGCAATTCGGAAATAAGCCCTTCGATACGCTGGGTGTTGCGCCGGATGATGTCCAGGTAGACCACCTGGTCGGGTTCTTTGGAATCGTGGAGGAGCTGTTCGGCGGAGAGGTTGATGTTATTTAGTGGATTCCGCACCTCGTGGGCGAGCGTACGTACCAGACGGCCCGCGGCGGCCAGCTTTTCGGCCTGGAGCGTGACCTTCTCAGCTTTTTTTAGCGCCGTGATGTCGTGGATGATGCCCTGGAAATAGGCGCCTTCCGCCTCATCGTGTTCCATGGATGCGCTGAGTATACAATTCAGCTTTTGTCCTTCCTTTGACGACAGCACGATCTCCCAGTCGTTGATCTCTCCCCAGTGTTTGAGCCGTCCGTCCAGGTGGGCCTTATCCTGCGGGTCGTCTATGAAATCGGTCAGCCGCCGTTGCGCCAGTTCCTCCCTGGAGTATCCCAGGAGGCTCACCATGACCTGGTTGGCGTCTTTGATGCGGAGGTCCTGGTCGGATAGAAAAACGGCGTCCTTGGAGCGCTCGAAGATGCTCCTGTATTTGCGTTCGTTGTGCCTGAGCGCGCGCATCGACTCCGAACGCTCCAGCGCGTAGCGTATACAACGCTCTAATTTTTCGGTAGTCAGCTCGGTCTTTACCAGGTAGTCCGTAGCGCCTACCTGCATGGCTTCCATGTCTATCTTCTGGTTACCCTTCCCGGTGAGCAGGATCAACGGCTCGTCACAGTGGTGCTCGATGGCACTTCGGATAAGGTCCAGACCGGTGTGCGCGCCCAACCGGTAATCGATTAAGTATATATCATACGCCCTCTCCAGAATACGCTTGAGACCCGTTTCAAAATTGGGACACCAGTCCAATACGAATGTCTGGCCGGGGATATCCTTGATGTAATCGCTGGTAATGAAATAGTCATCCTCGTCGTCGTCGATGATCAGGATCTTTTTCGGCTGGAGATGGCTTCTGGTCATAGGCATCAGGAATGCTGGACAGGCAAAATTACGGTAAAGACGGACCCGTTGCCGGGCATGGAGTCAGCATATATGGCGCCGTTGTGCTGGTCTACTATCTTTTTGCAGATGGCCAGCCCGACACCGGAGCCGGGGTATTCCGACTTGCCATGCAACCGCTGGAAGATCAGAAAGATGCGCTCGGCGTATTCCTTTTCAAAGCCGATGCCGTTGTCGGCTATCGTTATCTTGTAGTACTCGCGTTGGGTCGGAAAAGACAGGGCGGCTTTCTCCGCCTGGCCGAGCGGACCCGAGGCGACGTGTATGCGTGTGGGGACGTCCGTCCTGCGGAACTTGAGGGAATTCCCCAACAGGTTGATAAACAGCTGCCGGATCTGGGGGCCGTTACAAACTACGGCCGGCAGCTTTTCCGATATGACCGTCGCGCCGGCCTCTTCTATTTTCAACTCAAGCTCAGCCCGGGCGTCATCGAGTATTTCCCCGAGGTCGGTCAGCGCAAATACGTCCGCCGAGCGGGTGATGCGGGAGAACTCGAGCAAGTTGTCGATCAGGATACGCATGTTCTCGGTCGCAACGGTCATACGGGAGAGATAGGCGGTGCCTTCCGGGCCGAGCGCCTCCCCGAATTTCGCCAGCAAACGGTCGCTGAACGTGACGATCTTACGCAAGGGTTCCTGGAGGTCGTGGCTGGCGACGTACGCAAATTCTTCCAGCTCCTTGTTGGAACGGGCGAGCTCTGCCACATAATTTTCTATTTCCGTCCTGAAACGGGTCACCCGTGTGACGTCACTGGTCACGCCGATCAATTTGACGACCTGTCCCTTATCACCGAGTACTACCTTGGCTTTGCCGTGGCAGATCTTCTCTTCTCCCGATGGGGTGACGATGCGGTATTCCGCCTCGTAGTCCCGTTTTTCCTCGAAGGCATCATGGACGATGGCTTCGACAGTTAGCCGGTCTTCGGGAACCATGTGTTGGACAAAAAAATCAAATTGTTCCTTACCCGTCTTATCCTTGAGCGCCGACCGGGTGTCTTCGTCATAGCCCATTATCGAGAAAATCCCGGCGGACTGTTCGATCTTATCCCGGACGAGGTCCCACTCCCAGGTGCCGAACTCAAGCATGTGCTCGACGTCGCGGATGAGCTCCCTGGACTTCTTCAGCTCTTCCTCGGATTGGAGCTGGTCGGTGATGTCCTGTGCTACGAAAAGGAGGGATGTGGGTTTGCCGTCGCCGTCCCGTTTGAGGATGTGACCTTGCGTCCGGAAATACCGCCAGCCGTCGTTCTTACGGTGGTAGCGGCTTTGGAACGTGCGGGTTTCGTCGGTGGGCTGACCTCCGAGGGTCTGGAGCTGCTCCATCACCAGGGAGGCGTCGTCCCGGAAAACGATCTGCATCCAGTCGTCCTTCCACGAGGAAACGTCGTCGGAAGAATAACCTAGCAGGTCGGTTGTCTTTTTTGAAACATAGGAAAGATGACCCGTACCGGTGTCATATATGTATACGATCCCGGGAAAATATTCATAGATCAGGTCTTGCTCACTCATCGGTTCTTTCGCTACAGTTGCTTGATCTTTTTATACTGGTTGAGGATGTTATAGATCGTTTTGCGGTCGATATTGAGGAGCTTTGCGGCCTTCGACTTGTTAAAGTCGACTTCCTCCAGGGCCTTGAGCACCATTTCGTACTCGGCGTCCAGGCTGGCGGTTTTCAGGCTTTTGAATTCTTTCTCTTTTTTGGGTTCGGGCATGACCGGGGGCAGCGGGTCCGGCCGCGATTCCCTTTGCTCGGTGGCGCCTTCTTCGAATTTGAGCTTATCGTAGTGGGTGATCTCGAACGGCAGGCTGGTCACTTCCACCCTATCGCCTTCGGTCAGCAGGGTGGAGCGCTTGATGACGTTCTTCAGCTCCCGGAGGTTACCGAACCATACGTAGTTCAGGAAAATGTCCTCCACTTCGGGGGAGAAGCCGCGCACGTTCTTGCCCAATTCCCGGTTGGTGATGTCCAGGAAGTGACGCGAGAACAATAGTATGTCTTCCTTACGTTCCCTCAGCGCGGGGACGTTGATGCTGAATTCATTGAAGCGGTGGAACAGGTCCTCGCGGAACCGGCCCTTGTGGGCGGCGTCCCAGAGCTTTTCGTTACTGGCCACGATGATCCGCACGTCCAGGTCGATATCCTTGACGCCGCCAACGCGGCGCATCTTCCGTTCCTGTACGACGCGCAGGAGCGATACCTGGATGTCATAGCTGAGGTTGGCGATCTCGTCCAGGAATATCGTACCGCCGTTGGCCAGCTCGAAGCTCCCGATCTTTTGGTTGAGCGCGCCCGTGAATGAGCCCTTTTCGTGGCCGAACAGCTCGCTGCCAGCCAGCTCCTTGGACATGGCGCCGCAGTCGATGGCGATGAACGGTTGGCGTGTGCGCTTGGAGCGGGCGTGTATTTCGCGGGCGATGACCTCTTTGCCGCTCCCGCTTTCCCCATAAATAACCACGCTGTAGTTCGTCGGCGCGACCAGGTCTATTTGTTTGAGGATGTTCCTGAATTCGGGGGTGTTGCCGTGGATATATTCACTGCCCAGGGCGGTGGAGGCGGTGGAGTCCGCCTCCACGCTTTCCCGGACAGGGGCCGTTTTAGGGGTAATGTCTTTGGAGGGATTTTTTTCCGCCAGGGCTTTTTTGATGGTCAGCAGGATCTCGTCCGGGAAGAGGGGTTTGGTGATGTAATCGAATGCCCCGTGTTTCATGACGTCGACCGCCGCCTTTACGTCGCTATAACCGGTAATGATGATAAAGGGGACCGAATAGTGGAGCTCCTTGGCCTTCTTGAGCAACTCATCCCCGTTCATGTCCTCCAGCCGGAAGTCGCAGAGGATGAGATCCGGCTTGTTGGCCTGCAGCCATTCGATCGTCTTCTTGCCCGTGTGGAGGATGTGTACCTCGAACCCGTTCCTCGTCAAAAAACGTTGGAGCAATAAGCACATATCACGATCATCGTCGGCAACTAGGATTTTGAGCATTGGGCAGCTTTTTTAGCAAGAGTTTTTAACGGCAAATATTTGGCGGCGGTAGAGAAAAGGTGTTCTTCATAGCGCCAGCAAGTGAACTATATCGTCGCAATCCAAACGCCAAAGTAAATTTCCTGGGATAAGAGAATGATTCTTATAAACTTGCGATTAGGTCCATGTTGACGTTCTTAGGAAATCTAGCGAATTTCGGCGGAATTGAGGAAATAATTCCACACAATTTTGCAGTAAGATGAGCCTATCTTTAAGGCCATGACTCTCAAAGCTCCGATCCTTATTGCGGAAGATGATGCAGACGACCGGTTCCTGTTGAAAACGGCATTCGCAGAGAACGGCTATACCGATACGATCGATTGGGTAGAAAACGGCGTGGAAGTGATGAATTACCTCCACGGACAGGATAAATCCGTCCATCCGGCCTTTATCCTGCTCGATCTGAATATGCCTAAAAAGAACGGCCGCGAGGTTCTCAAAGAGATAAAGGAGGACCCAGAGCTCAAAAAAATCCCGGTCATCATCTTTACGACAACCAAGAACGAAAAGGAGATAAATCGTTGCTATGAGCTTGGCGCTAATAGCTATATTGTCAAACCCTCCAGCTTCGAGCTCTTGCTCAAAATTATCAGGCAGGTCAGGAACTACTGGTTGATGACTTCCTCCACCCCGGTGTAATTGGCACGACTATTTAATGATATAAGGCATTAGGGGTTTATTCAATGCCCTGCCGTGGAATAATTTCCACAGTAACCCATAATAAACTATGAAAAAGGTGCTGATTATTGATGATGAGGTCGACTTCTGTTTGCTCATGAAACAATTCCTGGTCCGCAAGCAATTCTCGGTTGAAATGGCCCACACCCTGGCCGAAGGACTGGCAAAGCTCCAGGATTATCATCCGGACCTGGTTTTCCTCGATAATAACCTGCCCGACGGGACGGGATGGGAGAACGCGTTCAAGATAATGAGCTCCAACCCAGACCTCAAGATCAACCTGATCAGCGCGTTCAAGAACATGGTGACGCCACTGGAGGGCGACCAGGTGCGCATTTTGGAGAAACCGGTGAGCTTTTCCGCCCTGGAAAGTTATCTCTAGTGCCTGAAGTGCCTTAATCCCGTCATGACCATCGCCATATGGTGCTCCACCGCATATGCTATCGAATCCTTGTCCCGGACTGAGCCGCCCGGCTGTATGATAGCATCGATGCCCTCGGCATGAGCCATTTTCACACAATCATCGAAAGGAAAGAACGCATCCGACGCCAGGACCGCTCCCTTTAAATCGAATTCGAACTGGTGCGCCTTTTCGAGGGCGTGTCGCAGCGCGTCCACCCGGCTGGTCTGCCCGCAGCCCTTGCCTACGAGCTGTTTGCCCTTCACCAGGGCGATTGCATTTGATTTCAGGTGCTTACAAACCAGGTTGGCGAAGATGAGGTCGGCGCGCTCGGCTTCGGTTGTTTTGCGCCCGCCCACTTCGTTCCATTCGGCGTAATTGCCCTGGTCGGTATCCTGGGCCAGGACGCCACCCAGCAAGGATTTGAACTGTTCTTTTGCGGTTACAGGCTGTTTTTGGACGAGCAGGATGCGGTTCTTTTTGGCCTGGAGGATCGTCAGCGCTTCAGGTGTGAAGGCCGGCGCGATCAGGACCTCGAAGAATATTTCACTAATGGCCTCGGCGGTGGCCTGGTCTAAGGTCGTATTGGTGACGAGCACGCCGCCGAAGGCTGATTCAGGGTCCCCGGCCAGGGCTGCCTTCCAGGCATCGCTTAGCATGGGTCGGCTGGCGATGCCACAGGGGTTGGTGTGCTTGATGATGGCAAAGGTGGTTTCCGTCCCGAATTCGCTGATCAGCTGAACGGCGGCGTCGACGTCCACCAGGTTGTTATAGGATAACTCCTTGCCATGAAGCTTGTCGAACCATTTTTCTAGGTCGCCGTAAAAGGTACCTTTCTGGTGGGGGTTTTCACCGTATCGGAGGACCTGTCCGGAGCCTTTTGCGTCCAGGGCCGCCACGCTGGCCGGGTTGAAATAACCCGAGATCGCGATATCGTAGTGCATGACCACTTCAAAGGCCAGCGCGGCGAAGTGCTTGCGCTGGGCAAGGCTGAATGTGCCCTTTTGTTCTTTTAATATCGTTTCCAGGGTGGGATAGTCCTTTTTGGCGGCCAGGACTACCACGTCCTTGTGGTTTTTGGCGGCGGCGCGGATCATGGAGGGGCCGCCTATGTCGATCTTTTCGATGATGGCCTGTTCCTCGTTGGTATTTTTTAGCGTCTCTTCAAAGGGATAGAGGTCGACGATGACGAGGTCTATTTCCGGTATTTGGTACTGCGCCATCTCCTCTACGTCGGTAGGGTTCGCCCGCCTTCCCAGGATCCCGCCGAATACGGCCGGGTGCAGGGTCTTTACGCGACCGCCCAGGATGGAGGGGTAGGTCGTCAGGGATTCCACGCCCACGCAGGACACGCCGAGCGACTCGATGAACTGCTGGGTGCCGCCGGTGGAGTAAATGGTTACGCCCAGCTCGTAGAGCTCGCGGACGATGGTGTCGAGGCCGTCTTTGTAGAAGACGGAGATCAGGGCCGATTGTATTTTCTTATCCATGGTTCTTTCTTAATGCGCACGGCGGCCTTTTGGCCGCCGTGACGAGTTATTTGCTGAGGCGCATGCTGCGCTCTTTGTACAGTGTCCTGAAGTAGGGGTCGCGGAGGTCCTTGATAAAGCGGATCGATTCGCCGGTGGACTTCATTTCGGGGCCCAGCTCCATGTTGACGCCGGGGAACTTGTTGAAACTGAAGACCGGCTCCTTGATCGCAAAGCCCTCGAGGTTCTTTTCGAAGGTATAGTCGGTAAGCTTCTTGGTGCCCAGCATGACCTGGGTGGCCACGTTCAGGTAGGGGATACCATAAGCCTTGGCGATAAAGGGGGTCGTGCGGGAAGCCCTCGGGTTGGCCTCGATGACATACACCTTGTCGCCTTTGACGGCAAACTGAATATTGATCAGCCCCTTGATATTGAGTGCCCGGGCGATCTTCTCCGCGTAGTATTCCATGGTGGCCACAGTCAGGGGGGGCAGGTTGAAAAAAGGCAGCATGGCGTGGCTGTCGCCGCTATGGATACCGGCGGGCTCGATGTGCTCCATGACGCCCATAACGTGGAAGTTCTCCCCGTCGAAGATGGCGTCTATTTCGGCTTCCTGGCAACGGTCCAGGAAGTGGTCGATCAGGATCTTGTTCCCCGGGATGTGCTTGAGCAGGCTGACGACGGCTTTTTCTACCTCGTCGTCGTTGAGGACGATGCGCATGCGCTGGCCGCCAAGTACATAGCTGGGACGGACGAGGACGGGGTAGCCTACTTTGTTGGCCACCGCTACGGCCTCGTCTACGTCGTAGGCCGTTCCGTATTCAGGATAGGGGATGTTGAGCTCCTTGAGCATGTCGCTGAAGCGACCGCGGTCCTCGGCGATGTCCATGCTGTCATAGGAGGTACCGATGATCTTGATGCCCTTGTTGTGGAGTTTCTCGGCCAGCTTCAGGGCCGTCTGGCCACCCAGCTGTACGATCACGCCTTCGGGTTTCTCCAGCTCGATGATCTCCCAGAGGTGTTCCCAAAACACCGGCTCGAAGTAAAGCTTGTCGGCGATGTCGAAGTCGGTGGAAACGGTCTCGGGGTTACAGTTGATCATGATGGCTTCGTACCCGGCCTCCTTGATGGCGAGCAGGCCGTGGACGCAACAGTAGTCGAACTCGATGCCCTGGCCGATACGGTTCGGACCGGAGCCCAGGACGATGACCTTCTTTTTGTCCGACATCTTGCTCTCGTTCTCCCCGTCCTCGAAGGTGGAGTAGAAATAGGGCGTCTTGGCCTGGAATTCAGCGCTACAGGTATCGACCATCTTGTAAACCCTGGTGATGCCGGCAGCCTTACGCCTGGTGTAGACCTCCTCTTCGGAGGCGTTGGGCAGGATGCGGGCGATCTGGGCATCGCTGAAACCGTGGCGTTTGGCACTCTTCAGCAGGTCCAGCGGGACGTTGTCGAGATGGTATTTGGACAGTTGTTTTTCGATTTCGACGATCTTCTGGATCTCGTAGATGAACCAGCGGTCGATCAGGGTGGCCTGGACGATCGTTTTTACGCTGACGCCCATCATCAGGGCCTCTTTTATCCTGAATATGCGGTCCCACTTCGGGGTCTTGATGTACTCGATGATTTCCTCGGCGTGCATCCGCATCTTATCGTAGTAATCGAGACCGAGCGCGTTATTTTCGAGCGACTGGCAGGCCTTCTGGATGGCTTCGGTAAAGCTGCGGCCGATCCCCATGACTTCACCCACCGACTTCATCTGGAGACCCAGGGTATCGTTGGCGCCTTTGA
>NZ_DATJIY010000174.1:0-25787 GCF_035492835.1 Dinghuibacter sp. | reverse complement strand
GGCTTCATGTCGTGGCGTTCTGCCCCTTTTTTCCCTCGTTTTGCGGGGCCCCGCAAAGCGAGGGAAAAAAGGGGCAGAACGCCACGACATGAAGCCGTAGACGTGCTATGTCAGCGGATGGCGGCAGGACGCTCCAACATGACGCCGTAGGCGTGCTATGTCAACGGATGGCGGCACGCAGCAGTGGTTTATCCGAGGCACTGCACCATCGTCAGTATCGTCGCCAGGGCCACGGTCTCGCCGGTCTCATCATAGACGTCGACCAGCCACTTGACGATGCCCTTTGGTGTATCGGACTCGTCTTTGAGCTCCTGTCGGATCTTTTCTTTACACGTCAACCGGACCCCTATCGTCATTCCTGCGTATACCGGCTTCAGGAAGCGACATTCGTCCAAACCATAATTCAGCAATACCGGGCCTTTGCCGGGGTCGACGAACAGGCCGGCGGCGGCGCTCAGGATGAAATATCCATGCGCAACCGGGCGCTCAAATGGAGTTCCGCTTAACGAAGTATGGTCGGTGTGGGCGTAGAAGTGGTCCCAGCTGACGTTCGCGAAGTTGACGATGTCGGCTTCGGTCACGGTGCGTTTGTGGGTAACCACCGAGTCGCCGATGGACAGTTCCTCGAAGTATTTCCGGAAGGGATGCACCCCGTCGAGCCTCAAAAACGCCCCAGGCTGAAACACCCCGGTGATCGCGGTCAGCGTCGAAGGGTCGGCTTGGACGGCCACGCGTTGCATATAGTGCTTCACGCCGCGGACGCCGCCCATTTCTTCACCACCGCCGGCGCGGCCGGGGCCGCCGTGTACCAGGAGCGGCAGGGGTGACCCATGGCCGGTGCTTTCCTTGGCATTGGCGGCGTTGAGCACCAGGATGCGGCCGTGGTGGGTGGCGGCGCCGAGCACGAATTCGCGCGCCAGGGCATGACTGGCGGTCACCATGGAACAAACCAGCGAGCCCTTGCCCTTTTTTGTCAGCAAAATGGCTTCTTCGGTGCTCGTATAGGGCATCAAGGTACTAACCGGTCCGAAGGCCTCGACGGAGTGGACGGCGTCTGAAGACAGGGGCGTCTCGTTGACCAGCAACAAGGGGCTCAGGAACGCCCCACGGGACCCGTCGGCGTCGAGCACCGAAGGAGCGGCGTCCACGTCACCATATGCCAAACGGCTGCCAACGAGCAATTCCCGTACCCGCCCTCTGACCTCTTCCCGCTGCTCCGCGCCCGCGAGCGCGCCCATGCGCACTTTTTCGTGCGCCGGGTTGCCCACGACGGTCTGGGCCAGCGCGCGGGACAAGGCCGCCTCCACTTCCGGCAAGCGCGAAGCCGGAACGAATATCCGCCGGATGGCCGTACACTTCTGCCCGGCCTTGACGGTCATTTCCTTTCGTATTTCCTTGATAAAAATGTCCCATTCGGGCATCCCCGGATCGACGTCTTCACCCAGGACGATGCTGTTCAGGGAGTCAGCCTCCATGGTAAAGGGCACGCTTTCACGCAGGATGGCGGGATGAGCCCGAAGCCGCTGACCCGTCGACGCCGAACCGGTGAACGTCACTACGTCCTGGGAGCTGACAAAATCCAACAGCCCACCCGCGCCTCCGCACAAGAGTTGTAGCGCCCCATCGGGGAGTATGCCTGAGGCGTCGATCTCCCTCACCACCGCTTCAGCCAGGTAACAGGTCAGGGTAGCCGGCTTGACGACGGCGGGTACCCCGGCCAGGAAGTTCACCGCGATTTTTTCGAGCATGCCCCATATCGGGAAATTGAAGGCGTTGATGTGGATAGCCGTACCCTCCTTCGGCGTCAGGAGGTGCTGGGCGGCGAAAGTGCCTCCCTTGCCGAGGACGTGGGTCTCGCCATCCAGGCAAAAGGTCTCGTCAGGGAATTTGCGGCGAAGGGACGCATAGGAGAAAAGGTTCCCGATACCACCCTCGATGTCGATCCAGCTGTCGGCGCGGGTGGCCCCGGTGCGGTAGCTGAGGGCGTAAAACTTTTCCTTTTGGGCGGACAGGTGGAGCGCCAGCGCCTTGAGCATACGACCCCGCTGGTGAAAGGTCATCCGCCGGAGGGCGGGGTTTCCGACCGCCCGGGCGTACGCCAGCACTTCCCCGAAGTCCAGCCCCGCCGTACTGGTCCGCGCGAAAGCTTCCCCCGTTACGGCGTCAAACAATACCTGCCCGTCCCCGTCTCCGGGGATCCAGCGTCCAAGAACAAAATTTTCGAGTTTTTGCATGGCAACAAACAATAGTTAGTCGTTGCCGTAAAGATAGGGGACCTACGCGGCTTTTTCCGCCTTTCCGTCGATCTCCCGTGTGAGGGCGCCAAAGATGTCGTCGATCGACCCTTCCCCCGGTACGTGTACGACCTTTCCAAAACGGGAATAATAATCGGCCACCGGCGTCGTATCCCGCTTGTAGACCTCGATCCTTTTCCGGGCGGTCTCCGCATTATCGTCGGAGCGACCGCTGTTCTTGCCGCGTTCCACCAACCGGTGCACCAGCTCTTCGTCGCCAACGTGCAAAAAGATGAGCAGGTTGATCCCGGTTTTCTTAAAAGTCAGCAATTTATCCAGCGCTTCAGCCTGGGCCACGGTGCGCGGGAAACCATCGAACAAAAAGCCCTTTGCCTGGGGATTGGCGTCGAGCGCGGAGCCGATCATCCCGATGACGACCTCGTCCGGTACCAGATGACCGTGATCCATCAAGTGCTTCGCCTCGATTCCCAGCGGTGTTTGTTTGGCGATTTCCGCCCTCAACAGGTCGCCGGTGGATAAGTGTATCCATCCGTACTTTTCGATCAATCGGTTTGATTGCGTGCCTTTTCCACTACCGGGAGGGCCAAAAAGAATCAGATTAAACATCGTCGCAGTCGTCTTTTTCGTTCGAGCTAACAAATATACGCCGCCAAACCTGAACAATTCTCAATTTTTTAACGCAAAACCACCGGTTTATAAAAAATCGTAATGCAACCTGAACACGTAAAGCCAGGTACCTTTGGGGTATGCGATATACGCTTCTATTTATCCTATCTTTAGGCCTTACCGCGTGTAAGCCGCAAGTCAAGAACAACACCGACATCACCATGAGCGACAGCAACAAGATCCCCCAATACTCCCATACGGATACGGGCAAGGTCGACCTGACCAACGACCAGTACCGGAAGGCCCTTCCCGCCGACGTCTATCACATCGCCCGCGAAAAGGGTACCGAGCGCCCCTTTACCAGTCCGTTCGAAACCTCCCACGAAGTCGGCACCTATTACTGCGCCGTCTGCGGAAACCCTCTCTTCAAAAGCGACACCAAGTTCGAGTCCGGCTGCGGCTGGCCCAGCTTTTACGAGCCGATCAGCAAAACAAGCATCATCTACGCCCCCGACAGCTCCTACGGCATGGACCGGACCGAGGTGATGTGCGGCCGCTGTCACTCCCACCTGGGACACGTTTTCGACGACGGCCCTCCCCCCACCCACCTCCGCTTTTGCATCAACGGCGTGGTCCTCGACTTCGAAAAAGCGCAGCAGGCGAAAGAGGACTACGACAAGACGCATTGAACTGTATCGCCAGCGGACACCCGGTGTATCGAAAGAATACGGAATCAACGTAAACCTAACTGGTAATCAGGCAGATGCCGAATGGTCCCTTTTTTGCGCACCGAGGTCAAAACGACCCCCATGCTAAAAAGCTATCTAAGCATCGCCTGGCGCAACATCCTCCGCACCAAATGGTACAGCGCCCTCAATATCGCGGGCCTCGCCCTCGGCATGTCCGTCGCTTTGCTGATCGGCTTGTGGGTGTACTACCAATATTCGTGGGACCGTTTTTTACCCAACTATAACGAAGTCTACCACGTAGCACGAAATTTCGACAATAACGGCGAGATACTCACCTTCAACAGCGTCTCGTTAAAGCTGGCTAGCACGCTCAAAAACCAGGTCCCCGAGATGGAGGTCGCCGAAACCGACGGTTTCGGCTTCCACGGCCTGAAAGCGGGCGAAACGAGATTGGGTCTGTCTGGAGGCCAGGTCAACGACAACTTCCTGGATATTTTTGGCTTCCCCCTGGTAAAGGGCGACCCGAACCATATCCTAAAGGATCCGTTCTCCATCGTGCTGACCGAGTCGACGGCCAAAGCCCTGTTCGGCCATGACGACCCAATCGGCAAGACCGTGACGATCGATAACCAGCATGACGTAAAAGTCACGGGTATCCTCAAGGATTTACCGCCCAACTGCAGCTTCGACTTCAAATACCTTTTACCGTTCAGCTACCTGGCAGCCACGGATTCGTTTACAAAAAGGGCTTATGCGGGTAGCTATAACAACAACGGCTACGAGATATATGTAAGGCTACGTAAAGACGCGAGCCTGAAAGCCACGCTCGACAGGATCGGCCCCATCGAGCATACCGAAAAATACAGCATCAACGCCATGAAGTCCATGGTCATCCTGCAGCCGATGCGGGAGTGGCAGTTGTGGGGCGACTATAAGAACGGCAAGCCGGCGGGCGGAATGATCGACTACGTCCGGATGTTCGCGATCATCGGTATCCTGGTGCTGGCTATCGCGTGCATCAACTTCGTCAACCTGGAAACCGCCCGGTCGGAACGCCGGGCAAAAGAAGTAGGCGTCCGCAAGGCCATCGGTTCCAGACGCAAGGACCTCATCCTCCAGTTCATGACCGAATCGTTCCTGCTGACCACGATCGCCTTTGTTGCGACCATTGTGCTGACGGTCGCCCTTTTGCCCGCCTTCAATATGCTGGCTCAAACCGAAATCTCGCTACCGCTGACCAACCCGCTTTTCTGGATAACGGTGCTGGCAGCGACAGCCGTCGTTGCCCTCGTTTCCGGGAGCCGGCCGGCGCTCTATCTGTCCTCTTTCCAACCGGTTGCTGTTCTGAAGGGCCTGTACAAGGCCGGTGCTAACGCTCCCCTGGGCAGGAAGGTCCTCGTCGTCATCCAGTTCACCTGCTCGATCGCCCTGATCGTCAGCACTATCATTATCTATCAACAGATCCGTCATACGCAGGAGCGTCCCATGGGCTACGATCCCAACCGGCTCCTGACCACCCGTATGAACGCGGACCTGGCACGCAACTTCAACGCTATAAGGAACGACCTTGTCAAGGACCACGTCATCGACAACATGGCTACATCGACCAGCCCTGCGACGGGCATCTGGTGGCATTCAGACGTAGACCAGTTCCCGGGAAAACAACCCGGCGAAACCGTGGAAATGGGCATGATCGGCGCCACCGACGACTATTTGAAAACCATGGGATGTTCGCTGGCCGCGGGTCGCGGCTTCGACGGGCCCGCCGACTCGCTTAGCGTCGTCCTCAACGAAGCAGCCGTCCGTCGTCTGCGGTTGACCGGAACGGTGGTCGGTAGCGTGATAACCACTCAGGGCAACAAAGTGCGGATCATAGGCATCGCCAAAAACGCACTCATGATCTCCCCTTTTAAAGCCGCCGACCCCACGCTCTTTTTCCAGGAAAAACCGACAAACTGCAACTTCCTATTATACCGCCTGTCGCCGCGGATCACCACGGAAGAAGCCGTAAAACGGCTAACCGAGGTATTTGACAAATACGAACCCAGCTTCCCCTACGAATTCAACTTCGTCGACCAGCAATACGCCCGAAAATTCGACCTCGAGGTACTGATCGGCCGACTCTCCGGCATCCTGGCCGGACTCGCCATTGTCATTTCCTGTATGGGCCTGTTCGGTCTGGCCGCGTATATGGCCGAACAACGCACCAAGGAGATAGGCATCCGTAAGGTGCTCGGCGCCTCCGTACCCCAGGTATGGCTCCTGTTGTCGAAAGACTTTATCCTACTGGTCCTGATCAGTTGTATCGTAGCGGCGGCGCCAGCCTTTTACTTCCTGGAGCAGTGGTTGCAGAAATATGACTACAGGATCACGATCAACCCGTTGGTATTTTTCGCCGCCGGGGCCGTGGCTCTGGTCATCACGCTGATCACGACCAGCTTCCAGTCGATCCGCGCCGCGCTGGCCAACCCCACGAAATGCCTTCGGGCAGAATAACCGGGCAGAATAAATTGTCAGTAACTATTTAGCCCGCGGAGCCCACAAAAGTATATTTTGCGGGTTCGATTATGCGGACCAAGGAACTTGCTTTTTTATTCGAATCCTCACCCTCCCTTCAGCTCTTACGCATGCGCAATGCGGATTGGGTATTGCCTTTCCTGCACGCCGCCTTCAAGTCATCCGAAAAACTGAGCATACCGGAATCGAAACTCGCGTTCGAGCTGACCGAAACGCTGAGAAAGCGCACCGATATCGAGGAGGACCCCGAGGAAGCCGCCCGCAAATACCTCTCCAACTGGGTCCAACGCCGCCTCCTGCAGGACTTCTCGGACCAGGAAGGCCAGACGCACTACCAGCTCAGCGCCCACGCCGAAAAGATTTTCCAGTGGTTGCAAAGCCTGCAGAAGAGACAGTTCGTCGGCGCCGAGAGCCGGTTCCGTATGCTCTTCTCTTCCCTCCGGGACATCGTGGAAAAGACCGAGGACGACCGGACGCGGCGCTTGGAAGAGCTCAAAAACAAAAAGGCGGAGATCGACAAGGAAATCCGGGCGCTGGAATCCGGCGCGCCCGTCGAGGTCTATAGCAATGCGCAGGTCCAGGAACGTATGGAGCTGTTCACGCGGTTGTGCTACGACCTGTTGGGCGACTTTCGGGAAGTGGAGGACAACTTCAAGCAGATACACCGCAACATCGTCGAACAACACACCCGGGCCGAGCTCAACAAGGGCGCCATCGTGGGATATGCCTTCGAGGCGTATGACGCCCTCAGGAACAGCGACCAGGGCCGCAGCTTTTACGCCTTCTGGGAGTTCCTGATCTCACGGACGGGACAAGACGAATGGCGTAAGCTCACCAATCAGCTCCTCCAGCTGCTCGACGACCGTGACATGAACAGCTACCAGGCGTTCCTGCAGAACATCAAGTCGATGCTGCTGGAGCAGGGGCGTTCGGTCTACGAGGCCAACGACAAGATGGCCGAAAAGCTGAGCCGGATCATCAGCGAAAAAGAGATCGCCCGCCACCGGCGTCTCCGGCTCCAGATCACGGGGATCAAGGAGCGCGTGTTGGAGTTGGTGGAGGCCGAAGACGTGCCCTGTGGGATCGGGATAAACGAACCGGCGGACATCCGGCTGGTCATGGACCGCCGGCTGGCTACAGAGCCGAGGAAGCCACCGGCGGAGCTGGAGCAACCCAGCGCCGCCGAAGAAAAAATCGCCGACATGGAGCGCTTCAGCCGGCTGCTGCACATGAGGAACGTCGACAAAAAACGGCTGTGGGAGCACATCGAAACGACCCTGGAACACAAACCCACCGTCACGCTGAAGGAGGTCATCGAGCAGGAACCCCTGGAGCACGGCGTCACCGAAGTCGTCGCCTACTATTCGTTCCTGAAAGACAAGCCGCGCCAGGCGCAGGTCCTGGAAAACATGACTGAGCACATCCCAATCAATAAAGAAGCCAGCAAATTCATCGAAGTACCCTATTTACTATTCAGCCGATAACCATGTTACCCTACACGCCTGTCTTTATAAAGCTCCTCAAGGGGCCCGTCGAATACCTCGAAAAAACCAGCTGGGAAAACCTGCTCCAGTACAAGACCGAGCTCACCGGTTTTGTCGCGCAGCTGGGGCTGTCGCTCGTCCTGGACGAAGACGACGGCTATGCCTACCTGGTGCACGCCGTAGGCGACGAGGACGACCCGGGAACCGTTTCGTGGTTCCAACGCCGCGCCTTTACCTATGACGAAAGCGTCCTTCTCGTCCTGCTCAGGGAAATGATGTCCGAGTTCGAGGTTGGCGAGACGGTCTCCCGGGAGCTCATCCGTAAAAGGAGGGAGATCAAGGAGTACGCCGAACTCTTTTTCAAGGAAAACCCAAGTCGCGTCAAATTCCTGCGGGAATTGGACCGCCTGATCGACAAGGCCGCCGAGAACGGCTTTCTCGACCTCATGGAAAACCACGACCTCCCCGACGAACAGAAATTCAGGGTCCGTAAGATGATTAAGGCCAAGGTCGACGGGGAAGTCCTGGAACAGTTTAAACTGCAATTGGAAGCACATGCAACTGAACGTATTCAGCACGGATGACCAGAAATCGGGTTTCCGTCTTCAATATATCGAGATCTACAACTGGGGCACCTTCGATGGGTTTGTCCATAGCATCAAGCCGGGGGGCGAAACCTCCCTGCTGACCGGCGCCAACGGGAGCGGCAAGACCACCCTGGTCGACGCCCTGCTCACGCTGATCGTGCCCGAGAAGCGCTACCGGTTTTACAACCAGTCCTCCGGGAGCGAAAAAAAAGGCGACCGCACCGAAGAAAGCTATGTGATGGGCGGCTACGGCGCTCTCCACAGCGAAACCGGCGGTGGCGCGAAGACCCTTTACCTCCGGGAAAACAAAGAAACCGCCTACAGCATCCTGCTGGCCAGCTTTGCCAATGAATCCGGTCAGGCCGTGACACTTTTCCAGGTCCGGTATTTCGGTTCGGGCGACCTGAAGCGCGTCTTTGCCGTCGCCCATTTGCCGCTCCATATCGAAGAGCACTTTCGTCCCTTCGACGGCGGCGGCGCCTGGCGGAAACGGCTCGACCAGCGGTTCAACGGCCACGGCCGCCGGCAGGTGGAATGGTTCGACGCCGCCGGTAAATACGCCCAGCGGCTGGTCGAGGTATTGGGCATGCAAAGTATCCAGGCCCTGAACCTGTTCAACCAGACGGTCGGGATCAAGGTCCTCGGCAACCTGGACGAGTTCATCCGGATGCACATGCTCGAGCCCCGCAACATGGAGGCCGAGTTCCTGGACCTCAAACAGCACCTGGGCACCTTGCTGGACGCCCAGCGCAACATCGAAAAGGCGGAGGAGCAGATCCGGATGCTGGAGCCCCTGCAAAAAGCCCAGGCCGAGTTCCAGGCGCTGGCCACGGAAGTGGGGCGTTTGCAGAACGAGTCCGAAACCGCCGTTATCTGGAGCCGCTATACCAAACACCACCTGCTCAAAGCGGAGCTGACCAGCGCGCAGGAGACCTTCAAAGACCTCGTAAAGGACCTGGAAGACAGCCGCGCCCGGATAGAGGAAGCCATCGAGAGCGAACGACAGGTTCTCAACCAGATCGACCAGAACCAGGCCGGGCAGCGATTGAAACAACTCGAAGCCACCGCGGCCGAGCTGCAGGAAGCCCTCAAACAAACCAATTACAACCTTTCCCAATTTACCGGCTGGTGCGAAACCCTCCAGCTGACGGAGACCGGGGTCCCCGACGAGGCCGCCTATAAACGAATGCTCGGCGAAGGCCGTAAAGCCCGGTTGCGCATCGAGCGTGAACAGCGTCTCAACGGGGATGACGAGTTTGACGCCCGGAGCGTTCTGAAGAACGCAGGGACGGAACGGGAGCTCATCGAGGCGGACCTGAACCTGCTGTTGCAAACCAGGAACAACATCCCCACACACCTCGTCCATCTCCGCAAGGAAATGGCGTCCGAGCTGAAGATCGAACCCGGGGACCTGCCCTTCGCGGGGGAGTTGATGCAGGTCCGGAGCGACGAGCACGACTGGGAGCCCGCGCTCGAAAAACTCCTCCACGGTTTTTCGCTCCGCCTGCTCGTGCCGGAGAAGCACTATCGCAAGGTCAACAAATACGTCAACCAGACCAACCTCCGTTCCCGCCTTGTGTACAGCCGCGTACAGGAAGTCGCTCTCGACCGGCTGCCGGAGCAGGGGACCGTTTGCGATAAGCTGGAATTCAACAATAGCCACTCACTGGGAGAATGGGTCGAACAACAGGTCATCCAACACTTCCCCCATGCCTGCCTGGAGACGGAAAAACACTTTGATAAATACGACCGCGCAATCACGCTGGGTGGCCTGATCAAGAACGGCGACCGGCACGAAAAAGACGACCGCCCGGACCGCAATGACCCCGGCCGATACGTCATGGGCTGGAACAACGAAAAGAAAAAGGAAACGCTCATCCGCAAACGCGACGACCTGCTCGGCAAGCTCACCACCGCAAAGGACACCCTCGACCGCTGTAAACGCAAGGCGGAAAAGCTGCAAAAGCAGGCCTATGCCCTCCACAGCCTCGAACAACACGGGGGGTTCGGGGAAATCAACGTTGCCGACGTACAACGAAAGATCAAAAGCACGGACCAGCAGATCGAATCCCTGCGCGACAGCAGCGACCAGCTAAAAACCCTCACCGAATCGTTAACCGGTATCCAGCGCCAACGTGCGCAAACGGAAAGGGAAAGGGACGCCCTGCTCCAACGCAAGGGCGCCGCCGAAGGCATCATGGAGGGTATGCGCCGTGACATAGACCAGCTCACCGGGTTGATGCAGCACATCACCGAAGAAGACAAGGACCTCCTCCTGAATTTCCAGCAGCAATACAGCGCGGAACTGGACTCGCTCACGCTGGACAACATCGACTCGAGCTACAACGCGCTCAAGGCGTCCATCGACACCGCGTCCCGGAAAGCGCGGGAAAAATTCCAGCAGCAGGAGACCCTGATCGCCCGCTGTATCCACCGCATCAAGCACCCGCCGCTGGAGGTACAACAGCGATTTCCCGACTGGAACGGCGACGTCCAGGGCTTTTCGGAGGACACCGCCCACGCGTCCGAATACCTCGAATGGCTGGAGCGGCTCCAAACCGAAAACCTGCCCCGGTTCAAGTCGGACTTCGAGAACTATATACACGTTACGATCACCTACAAGATCGGCGGCCTCAACGAAGAAGTGGAAAAATGGGAACGGGAGATCCGCAGCAGCGTTACGCGGCTCAACGAGTCGCTGGGGGGCATCAATTTCAACCGGCTCCCCGACACCTATATCCAGCTGGGTATCCGCCCCGCCGTCGACGCCACGGTAAAGGCCTTCCGCCACCAGCTGGTGGAAGCCCTTCCCCAGGACAGCGGCTGGCAGCAAAGCGCCTTTGAACAAAAGGCCGCCCACTTCCGCGACAAGGTGCTCCCGCTCATCGAAAGCCTGGAGGAAAGCGAAGCCTATCGCAACCGCGTCCTGGACGTACGGAACTGGTTCGAATTCTGGGCCGATGAAAAGTTCCGGGAAACCGGGGAGCTCAAAAAAACCTACCGCCAGATGGGTCAGCTGTCGGGGGGTGAAAAGGCGCAGCTCACTTACACCATCCTGTGCAGCGCCATTGCCTATCAGTTCGGCCTCACCCGTGAGAACGGGGCGGAGCGGTCGTTACGCTTTATTGCCGTGGACGAAAGCTTCTCCAACCAGGACGAGGAAAAGGCCACCTACCTCATGGAGCTCTGCAAACAGCTCCACCTCCAGCTGCTCGTCGTCACGCCCAGCGACAAGATCCAGATCGTACAGGATTTTATCGCCCACGTGCACCTCGTCCAGCGCGTCAACAACCGGCATAGCGTGTTGCTGAACATGACGCTCAAGGAATTGAAGGAAAAGATGGAGGAAGTCGCCTAGCCGCGGCGACCGCCGAGGCTTATTCCGTCCTGAGGCTCTTCACCGGGTTAGCCGTCGCCGCCCTGAACGCCTGCGCGCTCACCGTCGCCAGCGTCAGCAGGCAAACGCCTGCGCCCACCGCCGCAAACAACCAACCCGAGATCGTCGTCCGGTAGGTATAGTGCTGCAGCCACTGCCGCATGACAAAGAATGCAACGGGGGCCGCTATCAACAACGCCAGGAAAACCAGCCGCAAAAAACTCTCCGACAACATCCGCCATAGGTCCGGGACCGAAGCCCCGAGCACCTTCCGGATACCGATCTCCTTTGTCCGCTGTTCGGCGACGAAGGACGCGAGCCCGAACAACCCGAGACAGGAAATAAAGATCGCCAGGCCAGCGAATATACCCGACAGGTTGCCCACCCGCTGTTCATCCGAAAACTTCTGCGCGTAACCGGCGTCCACGAATTGATAGTCGAAGGGGGCGCCCGGCTCGTAATGTTTAAAGACGGTCTCCATCCGGGAGATCGCTGTCGCCGCCGGCAGGGTGGGCGTAATGCGGATGGTCAAAAAACCAAGCCAGCTATTGTATTGCAGAAAAAAAACGGTGGGTTTCACCGGCTCGTAGGGGGACTCCATGACCAGGTCCTTTACGACGCCTACGATGGTGTGCTGCTTACCCTCCCATTGCACCGTTTCCCCGACCGGGTGCTTCAGCCCCATCAAGCGCACCGCCGCCTCGTTGACGATAAAGGCCCCCGTATCCGTCGGGAAGGCCCTGGAGAAGTCCCGTCCTTGCCGGACCGCCCATCCCATGGTCCTGCCAAAATCGTGCGTTACCGCGATCATCCCGAACATCGCGCTCAGCGCCGGGTCCTTACCCGTCCAATCCAGGTCGCCGTAGTTGTTCCAGATATGCGTCGCCGGGCTCGACGATTCCGCCACCGCCGTCGCGGCGCCCGTTTGCAACAAGTCGTTGCGCAAAGCCTCGAACCCTCGATAAGCGTTCTGATCGTACAGGGTGACCGACAACAACCCCTGGCGTCCGTAACCCACCGGCCGGTCCTTGGCGTACTGTATTTGCTGGAATACCACCAGGGTACCCAGGATGAGCGCTACCGAAGTGGTGAACTGTAAGACGACCAATATCTGGCGCGGCAGGGCGGCCGAACGTCCCGTCTTATAAACGCCTTTGAGTATCCGGATAGGCCGCATGGCCGACAGGAAGAAGGCGGGGTAGCTGCCCGCGACCAGACCGGCGCACAGCGTAAAGCCCACGGCCAGCGCCCAAAACCCGGGACTTTCCACCGGGATGTACGTCTTTTTATCCGAAAGCTCGTTGAATACCGGCAAGGCCAGCTGCGCCAGCAGGATCGCCAGCACCGCCGCCAGGGCGGACATCAACAGCGATTCGCAAAGGAACTGGCCTATCAATTGTCTCCGGTGCGAGCCGATGGCCTTCCGTATGCCGACCTCCCTGGCCCGCCGCTCGCTCCGGGCGGTCGACAGGTTCATAAAATTGATACAGGCCAGCAGTAGCACGAACAGACCGATCAGACCGAACATCCACACGAACCGGATACGGCCGCCCGATTCCCGGCCCCCGGTGAATTCGCTGTACAACCGCCAGCGGTCCATCGGATGGAACAGCACCGTCTCGTGGCTCCCTTCTATATGCTGCCCAGGCACATCGCGGACGAGTGCGTTGAGGCGATTCAATTCCGCAGGATCGTCCAGCAGGGCGTACAGGCCAAAACTATGGTTGCCCCAATTCTGCCTGACGTTTTCCATGTGCGCGATCTGTAGGAATTTGTCAAAGGCGCCCAGGAATTTTACCGGCGATAGCGTAGTGTTTTGCGGGAGGTCCTCGTACACGCCGGCCACCGCCAGGTCTGCCATACCATCGAGGCTCACGGTCTTACCCATAGGGTCTGCATCCCCAAACAACGCCCTGGCGGCCGAGCCGGATATAAGGATCGCCGAAGGGTCCTTTAACGCCTCCGCGCTTCCTTCCGTCATCCTGAGCGTAAACATCGGCGCGAACGCAGGTTCGACGAACATGCCGGTTTCCGACACCTGCTTGGTCCCGATACTCAGCAACACCGGGTTTTGACCGGTCGTGAGCGCCAGGGACCGGAAATAACGGCCATATTTTGTCTCCAACTCGTTCTTCAGGGGGATCGCTACCTGGTCGCCGGTCGTCGAAGACCCGTTAAACACCTGGGTATCCATCGCCTGTGCGATCCGGCGGTGATTCCGGTGCCAATGGTTAAAGCCCAGCTCGTCGGCGATCCACAGCCCGATGAGCAGAGCTACCGCCAATCCCACGGCCAGACCCACGATATTGATGACCGCGGACATTTTGTTCCTGGACATATTCCGCCAGGCGACGCGGATGTAGTTGTTGAGTAACATACCCTTTGAGGCGCACAAAAGGTGCCACGCAGTAATCGCCTCATTTTCAGAGGGCCGGGAAGCGCGCGGCGTTCGCTTTCGATACAACCCGCGTCCGTGGGCGGCCGCGGCAGGAAGCTACCGCACCCAGCGCACCTTTTCTTCCAGCGGTTTTATCCGCTGCCCGGGCGCCTGTACATTGTCTGCGTACCCGAGGTATAAAAGACCGAGTACCTTATCCGCTTCGCCCAGCCCGAGGTATTCCTTCATTGCCGGGTGATACGTCCGGCCCCCGGTGCCCCAGTACACCGCCAAACCCCTGGCCGACGCGGCCAAGAGCAGATTCTCCGCCGCGCAAGCCGTGGCCACCACCTCTTCCTGCTCGGGGATATTCGGGTTGTTCCCGCGCTTCATACACAATACGATCAGGTGGCTCGCCGTCTTACCCATCTTCTCCAGCTTCTCATAGGTAGCCGTCAGGAACTTGTCCGCCGGTGTGTGCTCCTTATACAGCTCCGCATGATCCCGGTCGAACTGCCGCACCGCATCCCCGGCGAATACCACGAAGTACCAGGGTTCGGTATGCGCGTGCGTGGGCGCCCAGTCCGCCAGCTCCAACAGCTCACGGACCTCGGCGTCCGGAATGCTGCCGCCATTCATAAAAACCGGCTTCACCGTCCGGCGCAGCCTTATTACATCATCTATTCCAGTCATGGCCGCAAGATACTATTATCTTTGTCCTTTTAGCGACCATGCGCCCCGTACGTCTATCCAACGAACAAGCCCTTCAAAAGATCAGGCACTACTGCGCCTATCAGGAACGCTGTCACCAGGAAGTAAAGGAAAAGCTATACGGCTTTGGCCTGAGGAAGGACGAAGTCGAAACGCTGATCTCCAAGCTCATCGAGGACAACTACCTGGACGAAGAGCGCTTTGCCATCCAGTACGCCGGCGGCAAGTTCCGCATGAAGCACTGGGGTAAACGACGGATCGAGGCCGAGCTCAAAAACCGCCAGGTTTCCGCCTACTGCATCCGCAAAGGCCTGGCGCAGATCGACCCCGCCGACTACGCCGGCACCCTCCAAAAGCTCGCCGAAGAGAAGTACCGCAGCCTTGCCGGTGAAGAGCCCTTCGTTGCGCGCGCCAAAACGATGTCCTACCTGCTCTACAAGGGTTACGAGCCCGATCTGGCGGCCAGGGCCGTGGACGGTATCGTGAACGCCTAGCCGCCGCGCTCAGGCACGCGGGTAAATCCTTACATTTGACGCATGTCCACACTCACCCTCACGCTTCTCCAGGCCGACCTCCGTTGGGAGGACAAGGAAGCGAACTTAAAGCACCTGGGAGAGATGATAGGCGCTATAAGCGAAAAAACCGAAGTCATCGTCCTCCCGGAAATGTTCTCCACCGGATTCAGCATGGACGCCGAACGGCTGGCCGAGCCCATGGACGGCCCGACGATGGATTGGCTGAAGGCGACGGCCGCCGAAAAACGTACCGCCCTGACCGGCAGTTTTATCGCCAGGGAAGGGGAGTCCTTTTATAACCGCCTGGTCTGGATGCTCCCCAACGGGCAATACGGCGTGTATGACAAACGCCATCTTTTTGGTTATGCGGGGGAAGACCGGCACTACACCCCCGGAGATAAACGGCTGATCGCGTCGATAAAGGGATGGCGGCTGAACCTCCTGGTATGTTATGACCTCCGTTTCCCCGTCTGGGCGCGCAACCGGATGGACCAAACGGGTCAGCCGGAGTACGACGTCCTGGTATATGTCGCCAACTGGCCCGAACGACGGACCCTGGCCTGGGCATCGCTCCTGCAGGCAAGGGCCATCGAGAACCAGTGCTACGTCGTGGGCGTCAACCGCGTCGGACGCGACGGGAAGGACATCGGTTATGCCGGGGACTCGATGGTGATCGGCCCGCTGGGCGACATCTTCTACCATCGTTCCGGTGTCGAGGAAACGCACACCCTCACCCTGGAAAAGGCGCACCTGGAAGAGGCCCGCGGACGCTATCCCTTCCTCCGCGACGCCGACGAATTCAACATCGCACTATGAGAACCATCTTCCACAACGGTCTGATACACACGGGCACCGAGACCCTGGACGGCCACGCGGTCATCATCACGGGTACCCGCATAAAAGAAATCCGCAAAGGCGTCGACGTCGCGCGCGAAACCACCCCCGACGGTCCCCCCACCGTGATCGACCTCGAAGGTGGCCACTTGTCTCCGGCGTTCATCGACCTCCAGATATACGGCGGAAAGGGGATGCTTTTCTCGGAGCACCCCAGCGTCGATGCTATAAAAGCCACCTACCGATATTGTCTTGAAGGCGGCGCCGCCTACTTCCAACCCACGATGGCGACGCAGTCCGACGACCTCATGAATGCGGCGATAGACGCAGTAAAGGCTTATGACGGCAAGGGTGTGCTGGGTCTCCACCTCGAAGGCCCGTACATCAATCCCGCCAAGCGGGGCGCGCACCTGGAATCTTTTATCCAAATCCCCGAAACAAAAAAGGTGGAGATCCTCCTGGAGCGGGCCGCCGGTCACCTGACCATGATGACGCTGGCGCCCGAGCGCTGCGCCAGCGATATCGTCGCCCAGTTACTCGAGGCAGGCGTCGTGGTTTCGGCCGGGCACACCAACGCCACGTATGCCGAGGCGCTCGAGGGTTTTGGCTGGGGCATACCGGTCGCCACCCACTTGTTCAACGCCATGAGCCCTCTATCCCACCGCGCCCCGGGCATGGTGGGCGCGCTGCTCG
Organism: Dinghuibacter sp.; assembly: GCF_035492835.1. Classification (NCBI taxonomy): domain Bacteria; kingdom Pseudomonadati; phylum Bacteroidota; class Chitinophagia; order Chitinophagales; family Chitinophagaceae; genus Dinghuibacter; species Dinghuibacter sp. The sequence goes on along the minus strand of NZ_DATJIY010000174.1, from coordinate 9,143 downwards.
ACAAGGGCGTCCCGGTAAGCGTCGTGGCGGACGGCTACCACGTCGACTTCCCGGTGATCGGTCTTGCCAAAAGGATGCTGGGTGATAAGCTATTCCTGATCACCGATGCCGTTACCGAAAACGACCGCGGGACCTACCGGCACCAACGCTCCGGGGACAAGTTCGTCCTCCCTGACGGCACGCTCTCCGGTTCCGCCCTCACGATGATCAAGTCGGTGCAAAATTGCGTGGAGCACATCGGTATCCCTCTCGACGAGGCGCTGCGCATGGCATCGCTCTATCCCGCGCGCGTAATGGGTCTCGAGGCGCGGCTGGGCGTCATTGCGCCCAATAAGGAGGCCAGTCTTGTCTGGTTCGATAACGAATACCGGGTGAAAAAGGTCTTCCTGGCCGGCGAAGAAATGCTCTAGAGGTCTACGACGGGCAGCCCCACCAGTTCAAGCACCTTCCGCATCTTCGGGTCGATAGCCCCCCGTATATCCGCTGTCGTCGGGACGATTTCGATGTCCGGTTGCACCCCGCGTCCATCCTTGGGAAAACGATGATTTATCACCATCCGGAAGAGCGGAATCGACACCCGGAGCCGTGTCCCCGGGAGCGTAATGTCGGGGATGTAAATTCCGTCGTTTCCATAGTATCCGCCACCGGTCTCTTCCCCGATAACGGTTACGTCCTGGGTGCCCTTCATATTGGCGGTAAAGATGGACGCCGCGGAGAACGTGAACCCACCGGTGAGGACGTACACGTGTCCCCGGTAATGATCGCGCCTGATGGGACGATAGCGCTTCCCTTCCAGGCTGGTGAAATGATAGTACCCGTCCTCCCGTTTCCGCGTCAGGAAGGTCATCCCCAGCTGCGGCAGGAAGCTGTGGTCCATATAACTTTTATAGCTGATGTGCCGGGTAGCCGCGTACACCGAATCCACAAAAACAAAATCGGATGGCTTCAGGTATTCCGCCAGCAGCACGGCGTTCGACAGCTGCCCCCCTGAATTGGTGCGCAGGTCGATGACGAGGTTGGGGATCTTTTCCTTCCGGAGGATCTCGAAACTCTGGCGGATAAAACTTTTGGAGAAACCCTCGTCGAAGGTGCGAAGGGTCAGCACGGCCAATTTACCCGAGCTGTCGATACGCAGGTTTCGGATCTGTGCGAGCTCCTCCTGTTTAGACATCCGGAGGGGCGCTCCCATTTCCCAGAACTTAAGGGCCTGGGCCAGGCTCGTGTCTTTTTGCAGGTCGAAGGCGCGGACGGGCGCCGCAAAGTCTTCCCTGCCGGGGCGGCTTATACCGACGGTGTATATCGAGTCACGTCCGAAGATGCTCTGGTACCAAAGCGGGAAGTCGCCGCTGATCCGCTGGTAGGCAAAGTTGTAGCAATTGCCGTCGACGGAGAAGAACCGGCGCATGCTGTCTATCACCGTGGCCGCGGGAAGACCGTTGATCGACGTGATCACGTCCCCCGGTTTAAAGACCGTATCCCGCACGTAGGGGCTGAACACCAGGGCCAGCGAAGGGCCGTCGGGCGATGCCAGTATCTTTACCTGGAAAGGGAACTGCGGGGCGGTGTGCCGGGTCGTATACTCCTCGTATTGCGTCGAATACCGCACCCCGGTGTGCCCACAACGGATGTGCGCCAGGGTTGCCGCCACGAGGTTCCGGAAAGCCGCTTCGGTCATCGGGGCGGTGATGCTGGCGTCGGCCTGCTCGAAATAATACCGGATGCTGTCCTTGGGCGTATACCAGTAGAGGCTCGGGTGGTCCGCCACCATGACGGACGTGAGCAAACGGAAGTCCTTGTGGAGCACTTCCGGCGAATACTTCATGTCGGGCGTATAGGACGCAACGCGGCTGCCGGAGCAGCCCGCCGCCAGCAGGGCCAAACACGCCAGGAGTTTCGATAAAGCGGTACGGTAAGCCATAATGTTGATTAAAACGCTTTCCAGCCCTGTGCGGTAATCGGATACCTATTGCCTCCCCTGGTAATGATGTTCGACCCTTCCGATGCTTCGGTCACATAACCGATTACGCTGATCTGTTCGCTCAATACGATCTTATCATAGTCCGATTGCGGTACGGTAAATAACAATTCATAGTCCTCGCCCCCGCTCAGCGCGCACGCGGTGGGATCCAGCTCCAATTTAAATGCAAACTGCCGGGTATCCCCGGCGATCGGCAGTTTCTCCTCGTATATGATGCAACCCACGCGGCTGCCTTTGCAGATGTGCAGCAGCTCGCTGGAGAGACCGTCCGAGATATCCATCATGGACGTGGGACGGATGTCCTGCTCCCGCAGGAAATCGATGATGTCCCGCCGGGCTTCGGGTTTCAACAGCCGGCCGACGATATAGGTCTGGCCTTCCAGGTCGGGCTGTACGCCCGGAGATTCCATGAATATCTTTTTTTCCCGCTCTAAAAGCGTCAGCCCCAGGAAGGCCCCGCCCAGGTCTCCGCTCACGCAGATCAGGTCGCCCTTGGCGGCGCCGGTCCGGGTCACGTATTTCCCCGGTTCCACTTCCCCGATGGCGGTAACGCTGATCAGCAACCCCTTTTGCGAGGCGCTGGTGTCACCGCCGACAAGGTCAACGCCATAACGGCTGCACGCGGCGTACACGCCTTCGTACAACTCGTCGATGGCCTCCAGCGAAAACCGGTTGCTGAACGCCAGGCTGAAGGTTACCTGCGTGGGCGTGGCGTACATAGCGTACACGTCACTCAGGTTGACCACGATGCTTTTATAGCCAAGGTGCCTCAGGGGCGTATAGGCAAGGTCAAAATGGATGCCCTCCACGAGCAGGTCGGTCGTAACGACGGTTTCCTTGCCGAAGTGGTCGAGCACCGCGGCGTCGTCACCCACCCCCAGGATAGTCGAGGCGTTCTGAAACTCGATATTCCGCGTGAGATGCTCGATCAAGCCGAACTCTCCCAGGTCTTCTATTTCGGTTCGTGTATCCGCCATTAGCTCTGGTTTTTACCGTTTACCCATTCCAGCATCTCCGCGTGTATGCGGCCGTTGGTGGCGACAATGCCGTGCTCATAGGGTGAATAGGGCTCTCCTTTGAAGTTGGTCACCTTCCCACCCGCTTCCTCTACGATGAGGTAACCGGCCGCGCTGTCCCAGGGTTGCAACCGGTGCTCGTAAAAGCCGTCAAAACGCCCCGCCGCAGTCCAGCACAAGTCTATGGCGGCGGAGCCGAGCCTCCGCAAGGGGACGCCCTTTCGAAGGAAGCGCTCGAAAACCTGCAAGGGTCCGTTCGGGGTATCGAGGTAGGTGTAGGGGAAGCCCGTTACGATACAGCTCCGCCGGACCTCCGTCTGCGCGCTTACCTGGATTCGCTTGTCGTTGAGGGTCGCGCCCTGGCCCCGTTCCGCAAAAAAGAATTCGTTCATGAAAGGATTGTACACGGCGCCCAGGATCATCTGTCCGTCCTTTTCCAGGCCTATGCTGACGCAGCACAACGGGATTCCATTGGCAAAGTTCACCGTCCCGTCGATGGGGTCGATGACCCACTTATGCGACGTATCCCCGGGCAGGGCGCCGACTTCTTCGCTGAGGATATAGTGGTCCGGGAAAGCCTCGCGTATCACCGCCACGATGGCCGCCTCCGATTCTTTGTCGGCCTGTGTAACCAGATCGTTGATATCCGATTTGTGGGAAACCTCGAAGGTACCGTTGAAATAGTGACGTAATATGCCCGAGCCTGCCTCTGTAGCCTTAAGAAGTGTCGCTTTAAACATACAACAAATATACGGCTGAATTCTTATGTTTGCCTTGCATGGAGCTTTCGGTCATAATTGTCAGCTACAATGTAAAGGCTTACCTGGAACAGTGTCTTCGTTCCCTTGAGCGGGCGACGCGTTCCGTGGCTGCGGAGGTGTGGGTGGTAGACAACGCGTCCATCGACGGCACCGCCGCCTGGCTGCCCGGCGCCTTTCCATGGGTCCGCCTGATGGCGCTCGAAGAAAACCTGGGTTTTGCCCGGGCCAATAACCGTGCACTGGCGGAAGTCCGGGGCAAATACGTACTGTTCCTCAACCCGGACACCCTCCTGGAAGAAGACGGTCTTGAAAAATGCGTGGCCTTCCTGGAGCGCCAGCCGGACGCGGGCGCGCTGGGCGTGCGGATGGTCAATGGCTTCGGCACCTTTTTGCCGGAATCCAAAAGAGGCATGCCGGGCGTAAGCGCCTCCCTGTACAAGATGATGGGTCTGGCGGACCGGTATCCCAAAAGCCAGCGATACGCGAGGTATTACATGGGTCACCTGCCCGAGCGCCAAACCAACCCGGTACCCGTGCTGGCCGGCGCTTTCATGATGATCCCCAGACAGGTCCTCGACGAAACCGGCGGCTTCGACGAGCGTTTTTTTATGTTCGGGGAAGACATAGACCTCAGCTACCGCATCCGGCAGACGGGCCGGAACAACTATTATTTTCCCGAAACCACGATCATCCATTTCAAGGGGCAAAGCACCGATAAGGAAGAAGGCGCTTACCTGGACCACTTCTATGGCGCGATGACCTTGTTCGTGCGGAAATACTACAGGGGACCCTGGGGCGCCCTCTACCGCGGCCTCATACAAACCGGTATCCGTGTGCAAAAGCTAAAGGCCCGTTTGAGACCCCCCAAGCCGCGGCACTTCACGCCCCAGACCGCGCGGAAGCACCAATTCCTCGTCGTCGGCAGCGGCGCTGATACCAAGGCCTTTTTAAAGGAATACGAAGTGGGCGGGGAGCTCTACATCAGGACGATCGACACCGACGTCCAACCGGTTTCGACGATCCGCCACCACCAAAGTTTTACGGGCGGCTTGCCGGTGCTGTTCTGCCTGGGAGGGTTGACCTTTTCACGCGTCATCGAATGGTTCGGCCGGACGGAGGACGGACCGCCGGGCTTCTTCCACTATATGCAAAGCGATAGTATCATCGGCCCCGGGAAGGAATGGCCCGTACCGTTCCGGCGGAAATAGCGTACGTTTGTACCACAAAACAATTAACGAAGACAACGGATGGCCTTATTGGAGTTCAAATTACCCAAAAATCTAACGAAGGCGCTTAAGATCACTACGTATTCCCCCAAACGCCAGCAGGTAAGGGTGCTGAAAAAACTATTGAAGAAGGCGCGTTTCACCGAATTCGGGCAAAAGTATCGGTTCGACGAGCTGCTGCTCGAAAAGAACCCAACCCGCAAATTCCAGGAATTCGTACCCACATACAACTACAACAAGATATACGAAGAATGGTGGCATAAGACCCTCGAAGGCAAGCCGGACATCTGCTGGCCGGGGGTCATCAAGTATTTCGCCCTTTCCAGCGGGACCAGCGAAGCCGCCAGCAAATACATACCCATCACCAAGGACATCATCCGCTCCAACAAGACGACGATGGTCCGTCACTTCCTCACCCTGACGGGCTACCAGGACATCCCGGTCAAATCCATCGGCAAGGGCTGGCTGATGCTCGGCGGCACGACAGACCTCCAGAAGGGGCCGACGTACTACGCCGGCGACCTGAGCGGCATCTCCGCCACCAAGGTCCCCTTTTGGTTTCAACCCTTCTACAAACCGGGGAAGGTCATTTCCAAGACGAAGGACTGGAACCTGAAGCTCGATAAGATCGTGGAGGAGGCGCCCAACTGGGACATCGGCTTCGTGGTGGGCGTGCCCGCCTGGATACAGATGGTCATGGAGAAAATCATCGAGCGGTACAACCTCAAATCGATCCACGACGTCTGGCCGAACCTGGCCTTCTTCGTACACGGGGGCGTGGCCTTCGAGCCTTATAAAAAAGGCTTCGAGCGTCTGCTGGCCAAGCCGCTGACCTATATCGAGACCTACCTGGCCTCCGAAGGCTTTATCGCCTACCAGGACAAGCAATACAACAAAGGAATGAGGCTGGTCACGGGGAACAACATATTTTTCGAATTCGTTCCCTTTGACGACCAGAATTTCGACAGCGACGGTAATATGGTCCCCGGCGCCCGGGTGCTGCTCCTGAGCGAGGTCGAGGAAGGCAAGGACTACGCCATCCTGCTCTCTACCAACGCCGGGACCTGGAGATACCTGATCGGCGACACCGTTCGTTTCCTGGACAAGCAGCGGGCTGAGATCGTCATCACGGGCCGGACCAAGCACTTCCTGAGCCTCGTCGGGGAACACCTGAGCGTGGACAATATGAACAAGGCCGTCAACCTCGTCGCCAAGGAGCTCAATTTGTCCATCCCGGAATATACCGTGGCTGGAGAACCGCACGGCTCCTTCTTTGCACATCATTGGTACGTCGCCTGCGACGAGCACGTGGATAAGGCCCTGTTGTGCCGCCGCATCGACGAAACCCTAAAGGATCTGAACGACGACTACGCCGTGGAACGCGACAGCGCCCTGAAAGATGTCTTCCTGGACGTCCTCCCGGAAGGTAAATTCATGGAGTTCCTGAAGCACAAAGGCAAGGTCGGCGGGCAGCACAAATTCCCCCGCGTCCTGAAGGGCAAGCTGCTCCAGGAGTGGCGGGAATTCCTAAAAACGGGCGCATGATCGGAGCTTTGTGGAAAGGATTGCTGCTGGGCCTGCTGTTGATCATTTCGGTGGGCCCCGTGCTTTTTTCCATCATCAAACAAAGCCTGAACAACGGACACAAAGGCGGCATCGCCTTCGTCCTCGGCGTATCGGCCAGCGACATCACCCTGGTGGTCCTCGGGAACGCCTTCACCGAAATTTTCGATTCCATCAAGCGCTACGCCAGCGAGCTCGGCGTCGCCGGCTCCTGTCTGTTGATCGCCATGGGGGTCTACTTCCTGTTTTTTAAAAAAATAAAAACGGAAGACGAAACCGTCCAGCTGGCGATCTTCCGCAAACGCGACTATGTCCGCATTTTCCTGTCGGGCTTCTTCATGAACTGTCTCAACCCCGCCGTCATCCTCTTCTGGTTCACCTGGGCCACCGCCTTCGCCACCATGACGCTCACCGAAAAGATCATCATCTTCTCCACCTGTCTCGGCATGGTGCTGGCCTCCGACCTTGCCAAGGTCTTCCTCGCCAACCGCATCCGCACCCGTCTCACCGTCCATAATATCCACCTCATCAACCGAATATCCGGGCTTATCCTGGTGGGGTTTGGGCTCGTGCTACTGTATGGCATCCTGTTCCTGCACCCAGCCGGGCGGCCCCCCCTTTAACAAAGTTTTACCAGCCTCGTACCTTACATTTACCTACCATGAGGCCCCTCTTTCTGCTAGCAACCTTTTTAACCCTCGCCGCTGCCACGCACGCGCAGATCAACGGCGCCCTCGTCCTCAAACGCCACAACACGGTCCTCCAACGCTACTACACTTACCGCGGCATCACCTTCGTCAATCAGGAAGGCCAACGCATCACCGGCGTCATCGCCGGGGGGTCACCCGATTCGGTATACCTGCGTTTCTATGACATCCGCCGCGGCGTCAACTACTGGGGTCTGCCCACCTGGGATACCGTCGGCGCCATCCCCATACCGTATGCGTTATCCGACATCAAATACATCCTCCGCACCCGTACCGGTCTCAACTATGAAGCCGACGGCACCATCCTCATCTCCGCCGCCGTGGTCCTCCAGGTCCTCGAGCTGATAAATGGCGCGTACCTCCACCAACCCGCCAAAGACTGGTTCACCAGCGGCAGCGCGCTCACCAGCCTCGGTCTCGCCGGCCTCGGCGCCTGGCTGCTCACCCTCCAAACCAAGCGCTACCGGCTCGGTCGCCGCTATCATTTGGAGTACTACGGCTTCGCCACTCCCGGCGGAGCCCCCCCGCCACCCCTGCCGAAAACGCCCATGAAGTCGGTGGCCCCACCCATAAAGGACTAGCCCCCCACGCCACCGGGTGATCCGCACGAACCCACGATAAATCCTTATCTTGCTGTCGATGACACAGTCCTCCAAGTCCTCTCCCGGCGCACCAAAGCCAAAGAGTCGCTGGAAAGGCATCGTACCCCGTGCATGGCGCTTCCTCAAAAAAGCGGCGCTGATCCTTTTTATCGCGCAATTCATCTACATCTTCCTCCTGAAATGGATATACCCGCCCATCACCTGCACCCAATTCGGGGATATGGTATCCGGCTGGTTCCACGGCTATGGTTTCCACCGCGACTATGTCGGCGCCGGCAACATCTCCCCCAACATGCGTCTGGCCGTGATGGCGTCCGAGGACCAGCTGTTCCCCGAGCACGGCGGCTTCGACTGGAAGAATATAGAGAAAGCCGAAAAATACAACCAAACCCACCCCGGGCGCGTCCACGGCGCCAGCACCATCAGCCAGCAAACCGCCAAGAACGTTTTCCTCTGGCAGGGCCGCAACTACATCCGCAAGGGCTTCGAAGTCTATTTTACCAAGATGATCGAATGGACCTGGGGCAAGCGGCGCATCCTCAACACCTACCTCAACGTCATCCAGATGGGCCAGGGCGTCTACGGCGTCGAGGCCGCCTCCCGCCAGTATTTCCATAAATCCGCGCGCAACCTGAGCCGCTCCGAGGCCGCCCTGATCGCCGCCTGCCTCCCCAATCCCGTCCGCTTCCGCGCCGACGCCCCCTCCCATTACGTCCTCGCCCGCCAGCGCTGGATCCTCGCCCAAATGGCCGCCCTCGAGCACGACGACGACGTCGCGGCGCTCATGCAAAACCCGTAAATTGCCCCCATGTCCACCCCTCTTTCCCTCAACCGCCAATCCTTCGGCGACCCCGCCGACGCGGGCAACGTCCTCACCCGCGAAGACGCGGACGCGCTTTTACACGATTGGGTCAAAAACGACCGCCTTCGCCTCCATATGCAACAGGTCGGCGCGCTCATGGGTGCTTGGGCGCGCGAGCGCGAAAACCTCGGCCCCGAAGACCAGTGGCGATGGGAAATGGCCGGCCTCCTCCACGACGCCGACTGGGACCAATGGCCCGCCGACCACTGCCGGCGCATCATCGAAGAGCTCGAACGCCGGCACGTCGACCCGGAGATCATCCGCGCCATCGCATCCCATGGCCCCGCCCACTTCGGCGTCGAGCCACAAACAAAAATGGACAAAATGCTGTACGCCTTCGACGAGCTCTCCGGTCTCGTACATGCATACTCCCTGATGCGTCCCGGAGGTTATGACGGCATGGAGCTAAAAGGCGTGCTCAAACGACT